>DUTQ01000202.1 GCA_012841995.1 Thermoanaerobacterales bacterium
GTCAGTACGGTCTGTTCCGCAGGTTCTCCTTCGCCACAGCCCTCATCTTGACATTCAATTCTTTCGTCCCTGTCCACATCAGGATGCTCGCGCCCCAACTTTCTTCTTTCCCTGCATCTAATGTTGCTTCATAAATCGTCTTTTCATTCTCTTTTACACGAATCCAGCACCTATCTTTTAATACCTCTAATGAGGCCTTTATAATCTCATCATTAACCATATAAACACTATTGTTTTTATCTTCTTCAATCAATTCAACGCTAACCTTCTCTATTACTTCATCAGCATCATCTCTTGTCAGATTATCATCACTTGTTTCATCAGATTTAGTATCCAAATGTGGCGTTTTTACATCATTTGTCTCTTGTTTCATGGAATTTATATCATTCTCATGTTTGATCTTGATGTAAGAAATACCTTTTGACAGGCAGAATATTAATAATATAGCAATTAATATATAGATTATAATCTTGGGATTAATATTAATCTGATGAAGTTTTTTATCAGTTGTCTCTGATCTCTCATTATCAATCACGTCTTCTACTTTTTCTTCTTTCTCTTTTTTTTCCTCTGATTGAGCTATATTTTTATATTGCTGGATAATCTGATCTGAATCAAGACCAATAGCCTCTCCATAACTGCTTAAAAATCCTTTTATATATACTTCTCCTCCGGGAATTTTTGATAATTCCCCACTTTCAATAGCCTCAAGATATTTAATCCGAATTTTTGTGTCTTTATTTATCTGTTCTAAAGAGATACCACGACTTTCACGCAATTTTTTAAGCTGCATTCCAAATCCCTTAAAATCTTGTGTCTTTAGCAATTCCTGCTCCAAAATGAACACCTCCTAATTTGTATTTCCCAGGTAATAGCAGGATTAATAATAAATGGATATTTTTCGTCATTTCATATTGTATAACAATCGCCAAAAGAAGACATTAGTCTTCAAAGAGTTCCTGAAATTGTTCCCTTGTAATTAAAATTTCTCTAGGCTTTGTCCCTTCATAGCCTCCTACATAACCTCTATCTTCCATCTGATCTATTAGCCGAGCAGCCCTAGTGTATCCTATATGCAATCTACGCTGCAATAATGAAATTGATGCCTGCCCGTTTTCGACAACCAATGCAACAGCCTCATTGAAAAGCTCATCTGTAGTTTCTTGTTTGCTTTCACTTAAATCAACCTTTTTAATTTCTGTCAAGCTTTTTTCATAAGAAGGTTTCTGCTGCTTTTTAACATAATCCGTAAGATTCTCTACTTCTGTTTCAGATATAAATGCCCCTTGAATTCTTTTAGGTTTTGAAGCCCCAACCGGAAAATAGAGCATATCGCCTTTGCCAAGTAGTTTTTCTGCCCCTGACATGTCTAATATGGTCCTTGAATCCACATGGGAAGAAACAGCAAATGAAATTCTAGAGGGAATATTAGCTTTTATAAGACCTGTAATTATATCCACTGATGGCCTTTGAGTTGCTACAATTAGGTGTATACCAGCTGCTCTAGCCATTTGTGCTAATCTGCATATTGCATCCTCAACATCACGAGGGGATACCATCATCAAATCTGCTAATTCGTCTATAATTACGATAATTTTTGGCAAATGCGAATCTGTCTGTATTTCATTATACCTTGTTATATCCCGAACTCCTTCTTTGGCAAAGAGATGATACCTTCGCTCCATTTCCGTAACCATCCAGTTTAATGCAGAAGGTGCTTTTTTCGCATCTGTAACAACTGGTGTAAGAAGGTGTGGTATTCCATCATATACTGTTAGCTCAACTACCTTTGGATCAATTAACATCATTTTTACTTCGTTCGGATAAGCCTTGTATAATATGCTGGAGATAATTGTGTTTATACATACACTTTTACCAGATCCCGTTGCTCCAGCAATTAATAGATGTGGCATTTCCGCAAGATCTGCAACTATAGTGCCTCCACTAACGTCTTTTCCTAGTGCTATAGTCAATTTTGAATTTGATGTCTTAAACTCTTGTGTTTCTATTACATCTCTTAATAATACTTTTTGTTTCTGCTTATTTGGAACTTCTATCCCAATAGCGGCTTTCCCTGGGATTGGTGCTTCAATTCTTATATCACGAGCTGCCAAACTCAATGCAATATCATCGGCAAGATTTACAATCTTACTAACTTTTACACCGGGCGCTGGTTGTATTTCAAATCTCGTTATTGTCGGTCCACAGCTTACCTGTACTACTTTTGCCTCAACATCAAAACTCTCTAATGTATTCTCAAGAATTTTAGCGTTGTTTAATAGCTCCTTGTCACTAAATAAATCCTTATTAGATGAGTTTTTTTTAAGTAGAGAAATATTAGGTAGTTTATAATCAACATCTACTTTATTGCAGCTATTTATCATTATACCACTATCAACATCAGGAGAATCGTTTTGCTTTTCAGTTTCCCTTTGTATATATACCTTGCTCATTTCGCCTACATTGCCATCAGCTTTCGAGGTGTTTGTTACTTTTGTTTTTTGCTCTTTCTCTTGATACTGTGGTATATTAGAATAAACTATGTTTATATCTTTTTGCTGTTGATGTTTATTTTTTTTTAACTTGTTTGCAAATTCTGTTATTGAAAATCCCGTACTCAGTATAATTCCAATAACTAGAAGAAAACACATTAATATATATGATCCGACTACTCCAAAGACCCCAAACAATAGAGTTAATCCCGTTTCACCAAGGATGCCACCACCTAATCCCGCAACTCCATATTTTGCGCTTTGTTTTAACCTATCTAGAAAGACTTCATCATTTAATTTGATATGTAAACTTGTGTGAACAAACAATACAATTACTACAAATACTATTAAAACACCTAAAATGCTAGGTGTAAATTCAAAGTTTTTTTTATGGTATATAACATATATGCCATAAATGATTATAAAAATAGGCAGGATTACAGCTGTAACTCCTGAAAACCCTTTCAAATTTATATTTAAGAAAATACCGATAACACCTACTTTATTAGTATATATCGATAATATTCCAAGTACCCCCACACATATCAATATTATACCGTATATTTCCCATTTGATAGTATTTCTTATGCTTTTTGTCGGTTTTGCCATAAATAACACCTCTTTGTTTTTATTTCTCCATATTTTTCTAAAATCCTTTTATCAAATGGCTAGCAAAATAAATAAGTTTATCACTAAAAAACAAAGCAGGCCCTCGCCTGCTATTTTATATTAAAACTTATTGTGTTTCCAGGGGTAAATTTAGGGTTTAAATAATCCTGTGGATCTGAACTTATTAATCTTACAATCCTACCTGTATTTATACCGGTTTGTTCAATTACAAGTTTAGAGTTACCCATATCTAGCTCTTTGAATTCATACTCTTTTTCTAGATTTTCTAACACTATTTCCATTGGCATAGTCGTATAAAGCAACACACATATCACCTGTTTTTAATTTTATATATTGTTTTGTGCTCTTTGCTTAATTAATTCCTGTAATTTCCTTACAGCATGACCCACACCACCTACTTCATCAATTAGGCCATAATCAACGGCATCTGATCCAACTAAAACTGTTCCTATATCCCTCGCAAGTTTACCTGTACTAAACATCAAATCTCTAAAAACGGATTCTTCAATTTTCGAATGTTCAATTACAAATCTAATCACTCTGTCTTGCATCTTATCAAGATATTCGTAAGTTTGAGGTACTCCTATTACAAGGCCTGTCAACCTTATTGGGTGAATTGTCATTGTAGCTGTTTCAGCTATAAAAGAGTAATCACTAGCCACTGCAATAGGCACACCTATGCTATGTCCTCCTCCAAGAACTAATGAAACCGTCGGTTTGCTCATACTCACTATGATTTCTGCAATAGCTAGCCCTGCCTCTACATCACCACCGACAGTATTTAAAATTACCAACAAGCCCTCTATATTAGGGTTCTGTTCGATAGCAACTAACTGGGGAATTATATGTTCATACTTAGTGGTCTTGTTTTGAGGTGGCAGAACTATATGTCCTTCTATCTGACCAACAATAGATAACGAGTGAAAATTGCTTTCAGGTTTAGGAAGTTCTAGCTGTCCCAACTGATTTATAGCATTTAGGGTAGCTTGGTTGCTAGACTTATCTTGCTCCGTATCTGGTAATAGTGAAGCATTACGAAAATTTGCATAAGAAAGCATTTTTTATCCTCCAAATATCATCTTGTTATTATTCTTTGATATTTGGCATTAAAAAATGCAAGCAGGTATGACAAAAAATTGTCATACCTCCATGATAATAGGCAAAATCATTGGTCTTCTGCGAGTTTGTTCGAATAAAAACTTGCCAAGAGCCTCTCTTACTTGAGATTTTATAGCAGACCACTCGCTTATCCCTTCTTGTTGACATTTTTTAAGGGCTAGTCTAACTTTTTCTCTCGATTGTTCCATGAGTTCTTCAGATTCTCTTACATATACAAAGCCTCGAGAAATAATATCCGGCCCTGCTATTACCTCTGTAGATTCTTTATCTATTGTAACCACAACTATCAATATCCCATCTTGTGAAAGTTGTTTTCTATCCCTTAACACTATATTGCCCACATCTCCAACTCCCAAACCATCTACCAGGACTTTGCCTGCTGTAACCCTGCCAGCCATTTTCGCTGAATCTGATGTTATATCAAGCACTCTTCCATTTTCCAAAATAAAAATATTTTCTTCAGGAATTCCTACTTGGCTTGCAAGTTGTGCATGATGAACTAAATGTCTATATTCTCCATGAACTGGGACAAAATATTTTGGTCTTACAAGATTCAGCATAAGCTTTAATTCTTCTTGACTTGCATGTCCCGAAACGTGGACCCCGGAAATCGCCTCATATATTACCTCTGCACCCTGCTTAAAAAGCCTATCAATTGTTCTACCAACAAACTTTTCATTTCCTGGGATTGGAGATGCAGATATTAAGACCGTATCACCTGTTACTATCTCCACCTTTTTATGTTCTGACATAGCCATTCTTGTCAAAGCCGACATGGGCTCACCTTGACTACCTGTAGTTATGATAACAACTTTTTCCTTCGGCAATTTTGAGATTTCATCTAGTTCCATAAATATATCTTTTGGTATGGAAAGATATCCAAGCTCCAATGCAGTATTTACAACATTTACCATGCTTCTGCCTACTACAGCCACTTTTTTATTAAATTTGCAAGCCGCATCAAATATTTGCTGTATACGATGGATATTTGAAGCAAAGGTTGCAACTATGATTCTACCTTTTGTAACTCTAAAAATATCCTCAATTGTCTGCCCGACCACTTTTTCCGACATAGTATAGCCTTCACGCTCAGAATTGGTACTGTCAGACATCATAAGGAGTACTCCCTTTGATCCTAACTCTGCGAACTTGCTAAGATCAGCTTTCTGACCATCAACAGGAGTTTGGTCTAGTTTAAAATCTCCTGTATGACAAATTATTCCCATTGGTGTATGAATACCAAGGCCAATTGAGTCCGGAATGCTGTGATTTACCCTTATAAAATCTACTAAAAAAGATCCTATTTTTATTGTTGCTGGTGGTTTAATTACATTCAATGATATATTATTTTTTAGCTTTGCTTCTTTTAATTTTCCTTCTACAAGACCTAGTGTTAATTTTGTTCCAAAAATAGGAGCATTTATTTGTTGAAGTACGTATGGCAATGCACCAATATGATCTTCATGGCCATGTGTTAAAACTATGCCTTTTATGCGATCTTTGTTCTCAATTAAATAAGATATATCAGGAATGACTATATCGATTCCCAACATCTCCTCTTCTGGAAAGGCAAGACCTGAATCAATAAGTAATATTTCTTTATTGTATTGAATAACAGTCATGTTTTTTCCTATTTCTCCCATACCCCCAAGTGGTATGATCTGAAGTCTTTGTCCGTTTTTTGACAATAAAAAAACACCTCCAAGAAAGTCTATAGCTTCCACGCCTTCTTTGTATTGACATTCTGCATTTCTATAATAACTATGTCAGGCCCAATCTTTCTAATGGCATCCCATGAAACATCACAAAAGCTGCGTTCACCTAAAGAAAAAATTTGGGCCTTTTTATTCGGTATCAATAAATTAATTATTTTCCCGTCCTTTTCATCAATAACTAAGTCCGTATTCCCGATAATGCCTAGTCTGGAACCGTCATAAAGATTGA
>DUTQ01000203.1 GCA_012841995.1 Thermoanaerobacterales bacterium
CAAACAGACCTGACTGTTTGAGCATTGTGGGCATTGCAAGGGAAACAGCTGTTACTTTTAATCGAACTTTTACACTGCCAAAAGTTGTTTTGCAGGAAGATGCAGATAAGGATGTTGATGAAAAAGTTCAAGTTCAAATTAAAGATACAGATTTATGCAGCAGATATGTAGCAAAACTTATTTGTGATGTTAAAATAGAGCCATCACCTCTTTGGATGCAGCGGCGTTTGCAAGTTTGCGGAGTGCGACCAATAAATAACATTGTAGATATAACGAATTATGTTATGTTGGAATTAGGGCAACCGCTTCATGCATTTGATTTTAATGAGCTCAACGAAGGTACTATTGTTGTGCGTAGAGCAAATAATGGTGAAAATATTGTTACATTAGATGGTGTTACAAGAGAATTAAATGAAGATATGCTGATAATAGCCGATACTAAAGAACCAATTGCCATCGCCGGGGTTATGGGAGGCGAAAAAACTGAAATAAGCTCATCAACACAGATGATATTATTGGAATCAGCAAACTTTTCAGGGCCTTGCGTAAGAAGGACATCGAGAAAGCTGGGATTGCGTTCGGAAGCTTCATCCAGGTTTGAAAAGGGTATAGATCCTAATCTCTGTTTACTTGCAGCTAATAGAGCTTGTCAGTTGATAGAACAATTGGGGGCCGGTAAAGTTTTAAACGGCAGTGTGGATGTTTTTCCAAAAAAGCCGTGTCCAAAAAAAGTTTATTTTAGGCCTGAAAAGATAAATAAAACGCTCGGAATTGATGTTTTGCAAGATGATATGATAGATATATTAAATCGATTAGAGCTTAAAGTAGAACAGGATGATAAAGGGTTTTTTGTAAATGTGCCAACATTTAGAGCTGATATTGAAAAAGAGGCAGATATAGCAGAAGAAATAGCGAGAATATATGGATATGATAAATTAGAAGCTACATTGCCTGAAGCAAATACTACATTGGGGAGATTAAGCAGAGAGCAGAAATTATTGGATGAAGTAAAGCAAGCACTTGTATATCAAGGTTATTCAGAAATCTATACTTATTCGTTTATGAGCCCTAATGTGTTTAATAAAATCAATATTCCAGAGGAAAGTCCTTTGAGAAAAGCCATAACTCTAATGAATCCTTTAGGTGAGGAGCACAGTATCATGAGGACAACCCTTATTCCCAGTATGTTAGAGGTTGTCTTGCGCAATATAAATCAAAACATAAAAGACGTAAGATTGTTTGAGATAGCGGCAGCTTATATACCAAAACAGCTTCCACTTAAAGAATTACCTCTGGAAAACAAGAGGATTTGCATAAGCTTGAGCGGTAAAGATGCTGATTTCTTTAACCTTAAAAGAGCGATTGAAGTTATGTTGGCTAGTATTAAAGTCAGTGGTTATACATTTGAAAGACATCAGAACAATACTTTCCATCCGGGCAGATGTGCTAAAATCTTACTAGAAGGTAAGGACGTAGGAATTATAGGTGAACTGCATCCCGATGTTCTTGAAAACTATGAGATTGATAAAAAAGTATATATTGCAGAAATGGATCTTGACTTGTTATTTAAACATTCATCTAGAACAATTAAATTTAGTCCACTTCCCAAGTTTCCTGCAACTGAAAGGGACTTAGCCTTAATAGTAAAAGACGATGTACCAGCAGGGCATATCATTGAAACCATAAAAGAAATCGGAGGACAGCTTCTGGAAAAAGTAGAGCTGTTTGATATATATAAGGGTGATCAAATCCCTGAAGGTTGTAAGAGTATTGCATTTTCCCTGACTTTTAGAGATATGAAAAAAACACTGACTGATACTGAAGTAAATAACTTGCATGAAAAAATAAAGTCACATCTTGCAAAAAAATTTAAGGGAGATTTAAGGGAATAAAAAGGTATTTGTATATTATATAAAGAATATCTTATGTAAAACTATCTGAGGGTGATTGGGATGCAGAATGAAGCTGAAAAAACAAATAAAGTCAAAGTAGAAATAAACAATGAAGAGTATATTATAAAAGGGCCGGAAACTGTTGAACACATCCAGCTAGTAGCGTCTTATGTAGATGAAAAAATTAAACAGCTATCAAAAGCTCATCCTAATCTAAACACATATAGGATAGCTGTACTGACTGCATTGAATATAACTAATGAAATGTTAAAACTAAAACAAGAATATGAAGAATTTCTAAGTTTAGTTGATGGTGAAGTGAAAGGTTGAAGTTAGACCATGAAAAATCATGAAATAGCCTATATCTTATATGAAATCGCTAATATGTTAGAAATAAAAGGCGAGAACTTTTTTAAAATTAGAGCATATCGGAATGCCGCCCATGAAATTGAGAATCTGGCTATAGACATACAAAAACTGGTAAACCAAAACGCTCTAAAAGAGATCGATGGTGTTGGTGAGGCTATATCAGGTAAAATCTATGAGATACTGGAAAAAGGAACCTGTAGATATTATGAAGAGCTAAAAGCTGAAGTTCCTCGTGGGCTTGTAGATATGTTAAAAATCCCCGGGCTTGGTGCAAAGAGAATAAAGGTTATATATGATAATTTAAAAATAGCATCAATTGAAGAATTGGAAAAAGCTGCAAATAGTAAGCAGCTACAGACTCTACCGGGCATTGGTGTTAAAACAGAACAATCAATAATAAGGGGAATACAGATGATAAAGGGAAGGGCCGGGAGATATTTGCTCTCTACGGCTCTTTCAATAGCTCAGGATATGGTAACAAGACTTTCTTCTTTACCAAGCGTAGAAAAAGCCCAAATAGCAGGGAGCCTGAGACGAAAAAAAGAGATGGTAGGTGATATTGACCTTCTTGTAGTTTCAAATTCTCACCAACAAGTAACAGAAAGTTTTTTAAAGTTTCCTGAAATAAGAGAAGTAATAGCTAAAGGTAGTACAAAAACAAGTGTAATTCTTGAGCTGGGGATTCAGGTTGATTTAAGAGTGGTAAAGCCTGAATCGTTTAGTGCTGCTCTTTTACACTTTACCGGCAGTAAAGAACACAATACCAAACTTCGGAGTTTAGCGTTAAGAAAAGGTCTCAGATTAAATGAATATGGCATAATAAATTTAGATGATGGAGAGATAATTTATCCGCAAAGTGAAAAGGAGATTTATAAAGAGCTTGGTATGCCGTATATTATTCCCGAAATCAGAGAGGATACTGGTGAAGTAGAAGCTGCAATGAAGGATTCCTTGCCCAACAGTGTAAATTTAAAAGATATCAAGGGCGACTTGCATGTTCATAGCAATTGGAGTGATGGTGTAAGTTCGATAGAGGAAATAGCTCTTTATGCTAAAAAACTGGGCTATGAGTATATAGCCATTACCGACCACTCAAAATCCCTAAAAATTGCCAGAGGATTAGATGAAGAGAAACTTAAGCGACAGTTAGAATTAATTTATGAACTGAATAAAAAAATAGATGGCATAAAGATTCTTTCCGGCATAGAGGTTGATATTTTATCAAATAATTTACTAGACTTTAACGATGATATACTTGAACAGTTAGATGTAGTAGTTGCATCAATTCACACAGGGTTTAAGCAGGAAAGAGACAAGATTACGGGACGGATTATAAGGGCCTGTGAAAATCCCAATGTTGATATAATTGCACATCCTACGGGACGCCTACTGGGAAGGCGTGCACCATATGATGTTGACATGGAACTTGTTTTACAGGCTTGTGCACAGACTAATACTATTTTAGAAATAAACTCTTCACCAGATCGTCTTGACATAAATGATAAATTGGCTAGAAAGGCTAAAGCTTTAGGCTTGAAAATGAGTATTAATACTGATGCTCATGTTGCAGAAAGATTAAACGATATAAAATATGGTGTATGGGTGGCTAGAAGAGGATGGCTTGAAAAAGATGATGTTATAAATACACTGCCTTTTGAATGCCTGTTGAAGGAGTTGAATTCTAAATGAAGGCACCAGAACTTTTATCACCAGCTGGAAATTTTGAGTCATTGAAAGCTGCAGTAGAAAATGGAGCTGATGCGGTTTACCTGGGTGGCAGAGAATTTAATGCCAGGAGAAATGCAGATAATTTTGATAGGAAAGAACTTAAAAAGGCGTGTATCTATGCTCATTTAAAAGGTGTAAAAATATATGTTACAATTAATATTCTCTTGTCTGACGAAGAGCTTAAACAAGTGGGAGATTTTATTGAATACCTATGTGATATTGGTGTAGATGGGATTATCATACAAGATGTGGGACTTGCATCCTTTATAAGGAGTAATTTTAAAGATGTCAAATTGCATGCCAGTACGCAAATGACCATCCATAATGTGGAAGGCGCAAAACTGCTTAAAGACCTTAACTTTAACAGAATAGTTCTGGCCCGAGAACTTAGCTTGGAAGAAATAATACAGATTAAGTTTCAAACAGGTTTAGAGATAGAATCATTTGTACATGGGGCTTTGTGTTTTTGCTATTCTGGGCAGTGTTTGATGAGTAGCTTTATTGGTGGCCGCAGCGGGAACAGAGGACAATGTGCCCAGCCGTGCCGTATGCCTTATAATCTTGTAAATGAAAAGGGAGAGCGTATTTCTGAAAAGGGTTATTTGTTAAGCCCTAAAGATTTAAACATGATTGAGTATCTTCCTTTACTCATAGAAGCAGGGATAGATTCATTTAAAATTGAGGGCAGACTTAAAAGGCCTGAATATGTTGCACTCGTCACTTCTATATATCGAAAAGCAATTGATAGATTTATTGAAAATCCCGAAAAATACAGTGTAACAAGTGATGAAAAAAGGCAATTAGCCAAGATGTTTAACAGGGGTTTTACTACTGGTTACTATTTTAATAATCCGGGAGCAAGATTAATTAGTATAGATTGTCCTAAAAATAAAGGAATCTTGTTAGGCAAAGTGGTAGATTTTAATGTTAAGACAAATAGGGCAAAAATACTTTTATATGATGAGCTTAAACTTGGCGATGGAATAGACTTTAGAGGCAAGGAAGGTTTTGGACATACTGTAACAAAATTATATAAGGGCGATGTCAGCATAGAACAAGCTGATAAAGGTGATGTAATTGAGATTGCCACAAAAAGACCTTTAAACAAAGGAATCACCGTGTATAAGACATATGATGATTTACTTTTTAACACTTTGAAGGATACTTATATCAATCCTGACAGAGGTAAAAAAATTGATGTAGATGTGCAGGTAGTGGCAAAAAAAGGTATGCCATTTGAAATAAAAATGACTGATGAAGATGGGAATGAAGCTTTTAAAAGATCTGATTTCATAGCAGCAGAGGCTCATACAACTCCTTTGACTGAGGAGCTATTAAAAAATCAAATCGACCGTTTAGGCAATACAGTATTTAAATTGAGAAATTTTAAAGCAGATATTGGTGACGATGTAATCGTTCCATTTAGCATCATAAACGAAATACGAAGAGAAACTGTCAGAGAATTAGAAAAATCTAGGCTCGAAAAAAAATACAAGTCGAGACCCACAGGTGATAGACAGGTGTTTTTTTCAAGTATACAAGAGAATGCAGGTAATTTGGTTAGTGCAACTCCAAAGTTAAGCGTTAGAGTAAGCGATTATGATGCAGCGAAAGCTGCTATTTTGAGCGGTGCAGATATTATATATTTTGGATCTTGTGATATGTATAAGACTCAAAATGTTTATAAGGATGTATTGCAAATTCCCGAATTAGACATAAGTAATTTTTACATAGTTCTGCCGACAATAGTCAGTAATACAAAAATGGCTGAAGTTAAATCATTTTTGAAAGAGTTGAAGCATTCAGGTGTAAATGGAGTTGTTGCCGGTAATCTTGGTACACTTTATGAATCTATAAACAACGGTTTTAAAGTAGTAACTGACTTTACTTTGAATACCTTTAATTCAATTAGTTTGCGATTTTTAAATCAATTAAGTATCCAGAGAGCAATACTTTCTACAGAACTTACAATAAATCAAATTAAGGAAATGACAAAACTTACACAAACAGAATGCATTATACAAGGCAGATTACCAATAATGATAAGCGAACATAATTTGATAGGAGCAAATACGAAAAATGGCATCATGAAAGCCGGGTTAAAGGATCGATTAGGCATGGTATTTCCAATTGAAATAGATGAAGATTATCGCACACATATCTACAATTGTCATGAACTTTGCATGATTAATCATCTGAGTGAACTCAAAAATTTGAATCTTGACGTTTTGCAGCTGTATTTGCCGGGAGAAGAGGCGGCAAGAGTCAGGCGCTTAACAGATATGTATAAAAAAGCATTATTCA
>DUTQ01000204.1 GCA_012841995.1 Thermoanaerobacterales bacterium
GGGTATATTATTTCTTTTTTCAAAATAAACCCTTTTATTGTTACGTTGAGTACTATGTCTATTGTCAGGGGAGCAACAGTGTTGATTACAAATGGTAGACCTATATATGGTTTTCCTAAAGGGTTTACTTATTTGGGTAGTGGCACTATTGGATTTCTCAATTGTCCCATTCTTATAGCTTTTTTTGTTACTTTGATAGGGATTATCCTTTTAGGAAAAACTCGATTTGGGAATTATTCTATTGCTATGGGGTGTAATGAAGAAGCGTTGAGAAGAAGTGGAGTCAATACAAATAAATATAAAACATTGATATATATACTATGTGGATTATGCTCAGGAATAGCTGGGCTTATTATTAGTGCCCGATTGAATACAGCAGAACCATTAGCAGGGATTGGATATGAAATGGATGCTATTGCTGCTGTGGTACTTGGTGGAACGGATATGCGGGGTGGCAAGGGTAGCGTAATCGATACTTTTATAGCCTGTCTTATTTTAGGGGTAATAAATAATGGTTTAAGAATTTTGTCTATCTCATCTAACTATCAACAATTATTGACAGGAATTATTATTTTAGTAACAGTAGCACTGTCGGAGTACAAACAAAGAATGAGGATTAAGACAGGATGAATAAAAAAATGAAAAGGAGAGAGTTATGTGGGCCGAAAAAAGAGAGTACTTTCACTTGGGGCAGTGGCCATGGATGTCATAATAGAAACAAAACAATTGCCAAAGGAAGATGGATTTGCTTTTGTGGAGTCTGAAAAACTTGTGCCTGGTGGAAGCGCTTCCAATCTTTCTGTTGCTTTAGCTCACCTTGGTGTAGAGGCTTATCAGACAGGCAAGATTGGCGATGACAGATATGGGGACGAATTTCGTAGGACATTAGTAGAAGATGGTGTTGATGATCGATTTTTGATTACTAAGCCAAGTGGGTCTACTTTACATACATATATCGTAACTATTCCAGGAGGGAAGCATTGCATTTTTGCAAACTTAGGAGATTCAGTAACAAACTTGGAACCAGAAGAACTGCCAGAAAACATACTAGATGGAATTGATGTTTTTTATACAGACATGTTTTCAGCCCGTGCATCCATCTATTTAGGTAAATTGGCTAAAAACAAAGGCATCCCTGTTTTATATAATATGCAGTGTCCCCCCAGCTTTATGGAGAAATGCGGGGTTGATATTAGAGAAATAGAAGAGATGATTAGACTTTCTACTGTCTTTGCAAGCGGACGTGAAGGTTACTTTGAAATAACTGGAGAAAATGAATATGAAAAAGGAGTAAAAAAGTTTTATCAAAAGTATCATGTTCCTCAGGGAGTCATATGTACAGCGGGAGATGAAGGTGCCATATGGCTAGATGATAAAGATTTAATCCATTTAGATGTTTATCCCGTGGAGGCAGTGGATACAACAGGTGCCGGCGATTGTTTTTTAGCAGGATTAATTTATGCTTATTTTTGTCAAGGAATGAATAAACATAAATCTCTTAAATTTGCTTCAGCATCAGCTGCTATAAAATGTATGCATAAAGGTCCAAGGTCAAGAGCAACAGTTGAAGATATAAAACAGTTTATTTGTTCTGCAAAATAAATTTGCAGGATTAATAATAAAGGATAAATAATATAAGGAGGATTAAACCATGTCAAGGAAAAGCAGGTCTATAGTATCAATTTTATTAATAATTGGGTTAGTTACATTTTTATCATTAGGAATAGTAGGGTGTTCTAATACTGATACTGATACACAATCAGATGATGTAAAAGAAACGCCTAAAAGTGAAGAAAAAACAAACACTGCAATGGAAGAAGCTGAACAAAAGTTGTTGAAAGCTTTAGAACCATTGCCAGATAAAGATACTGGAGTTAAATTGGCGGCAATAGAAAGCACTCTTGCAAATCCTTTTTGGATTACAATGCAGGAGGGCTATGAAGATGCTGCAAAGGAATACGGTGTATCTATAGATGTGATGGCTACTGAAACCGAAACAGATATAGATGGACAGTTAGATATTATGAAAGTACTATTATCCAAAGATTATGATGCAATTGCGGTGTCTCCGTTGACAGAACATAATTTAATTCCGGGGATTGTAGAAGCAAACAATAAGGGAGTTAAAGTTGTAGCAGTGGGAAATGGGGTAAATGAAAAGGCACTAAAGGAAGCTGGAGGAAAGATCGAAGCATATATTACATCTGATTTTAAACAACAAGGAACAATGGGAGCAGAATATATAATTAAAAAAACAGGTGGTAAGGGGAAGGTAGCTGTTATTGAAGGTATTCCGGGAGCTACCCAAAGTGAAGCAAGGAAAAATGGAGCTATAGAAGCTTTTGAAGCTGCTGGAATGGAAGTATTGCCGGTGCAAACGGCTAATTTTGATCGCCAACAAGCATATGATTTAACAGCTGCGCTTATTGAGGCACATCCAGATGTAGTAGGTATTGCATGTGGAAATGATGTTATGGCTTTAGGCGCAATAGAAGCATTGAAAGCAAAGAATATGAAGGATAAGGTGGTTGTTGTAGGAGTTGACTTTATAGAAGAGGCAAAAGTATCTATTGAGAATGGAGAATTAGATGCTACTGTAGCAATGTCACCTTATTTATTTGGAAAAGCTGGTGCCATAACAGCTCTTAAAGCAATTCAAGGGCATGAATTTAATGAAACTGTAGTTTGGACACCAATGCAATTGGTAAATAAAGATAACGTGGCTTCTATGGAAGGTTGGAAATAATAAGAATGATAGGAGGCAGATTTTATATAGGTGATCCAATATAAAATCTGCCTTTTTTTATTACTTAAAAGTTTTAGGAGGTATATATATGTATAATAAAATTTTAGGAGGCCTCATTGGTGGAGCTGCAGGTGATGCCATGGGTGCTGCTACGGAAGCTCGAACAAGAGAGCAAATCATACAATATTTTGGCCATGAGGTAACTGATTTTGAAACCCCTCCTATGGATACTTTTGCTGCTGGCAGTAAAGCTGGACAAGTAACAGATGATTTTAGTTCTGCATATTTTATTGCTAGACATGTAGTTGATGCAGGAGGCACTATAGCAATAAAGGCTATTAAAGAGGCTTTGATAGAGTGGTCCAAGCATTCTATATTTTTCGATCGATTTGCTGGCCCTACTACTCGCTTAGCAATCTACGAATTTGAAGGTAAAGAAGTAGATGAATCTGGGAAAGCAAAATTAGCAACTCGACAGGCTACCAACGGATCAGCTATGCGCATTTCACCAATAGGGTTGATGAACCCGGGGAATTTGGATGCAGCCATTGCTGATGCAGTCAGGGTAACCATGTTGACTCATGATAATTATCTAGCTATTTCCGGTGCCTGTGCGGTAGCTGCAGCTGTTAGTAGAGCTATGATGGAGGATGCAGATGTATATAATGTAGTTCGAGCTGGATTGTATGGCGCAGTAGAAGGAGAGAAAATCGGGAGAGATATAGCACGAGATGCGGCAGGTCCTAGTGTGGTAAAACGAATGGAAGTAGCACTTGAAATAGGATTTGGAAGTGGGACTTCCAAAGAAAAGGCAATAGATATAGCTGACAAAATTGGTACAGGCCTTCATGTTTCAGAATCAGTACCATCAGCATTTGGAATGTTTGCTGCAAATGGCGGTGATGCCATGGGTACAATTATTAGTTGTGTCAATGCTGGCTATGATACGGATACTCTTGCAACAATAGCAGGTGCAATTGCAGGAGCATTTTGTGGATCAGAATCCTTTCCAGATCATTTTCTTCCTACACTAGAAAAGGTAAATGGGTTTGATATTAAGGGATTGGCTAGGGATATTGAAAATGTTTGTCTTGAGAAACAGTCAATAAGTTAGGAGGAAATAGAAATGTATAATAAAATTTTAGGTGCATTATTAGGAGCTGCAGTAGGCGATGCCATGGGTGCAGCCACAGAACTTAGGTCTATTCGTCAGATTCAGGAAACTTTTGGAGGTAAAGTGACAGATTTTTATACGCCACCTGATGATACAATAGCAAAAGGACGCAAGGCGGGTATGGTCACAGATGCATTTAGTATTCCCTATATATTGATTAAAAATGTACTAAAGAATAGTGGAAGTTTTTCAACTGAATTGGCACAGCAGGCATTGATGGAATGGGCTTCCCATGGAGAGTGGTTTGAGCCTTTTGCAGGTATGACCACTAGAAAAGCAATCAATCGATTGAAAGAAGATAAGGGAAAAATGAGCGATTGGGCATACGCAGGGCACTTAGGTAATAAGCTTTTTAAGGGACATTATTATGCACTGTCAAGTAATGGTGCAGCAACTAAAGCTTTTCCGATGGGTCTGTTTAATCCTGGAGATTTAGACAAAGCTATTGAAGATACTATAGCGGTGACTATGTCATCACATGATGACAAATATAGTATTTCAGGTGCATGTGCTGTAGCTGCAGCAGTAAGTCGAGCTATGGAAGAAAAAATGAGTGTTTACGATATAGTTCAAGCTGGATTTTATGGTGCAAAAATTGGAGAGGAAAAAGGAGAAAAAATTGCGCTTCACTATCCTGGACCTTCTGTACAAAAACGAATGGATATGGCTGTGAATGTAGCGATTAAAGAAGGAAATCCAGACATAATAATGAAAAAACTTGCAGATATTATTGGTAGTGGGCCAGCTATTTCTGAAACTGTTCCTGCTGCTTTTGGCTTGTTTATAGCCAATAATGGCGAAACCATGCAGTCTATCTACGGTGGAGTTAATATTGGAGATGAAACAAGTGCTATTGCAAGCATTACTGGTGTCCTTGGAGGGGCATATAATGGAGTGGATTCCATTACTCCTGGATATCAGGAGATTATAGAGAAACAAAATGGAATGGATTTGTCTTGCATGGCTGATGAAATCTATAGATGTTTTTTAAGGTAATGTAAAATAATTTATGTTTTTGATCCATGCCGCCCCGAATACAGAACTTTAATTGGAAAGGAAATCGTAAAGACCATAGATTTTATTGATAATCAATATTCTGATGTTTTCATTGATAAATATATTATAATGCTAAACCATATACATTTAATAATAATATTACAGGGTTCACAGATGGGCGGGCATGGAAACCCGCCCCTACACAAGATTGTTGGTCAATTAAAATCTTATACAAATAAAAAATATAATGATATAAATAAAACAAAAAATCTAATTTTATGGCAAAGGAATTATTATGACCATATAATCAGAAATGAAAAAGAATGCACATAATTATATAAAATGTACATCAGTAAACATTACCGGCCGAAAGCCGATTTTTTTTTAAATGCTTGGGCATTGATGGTATTATAATGGTATTATAATTGTACAGACATTATAGCAAGCTAAAAAGTCAAAGATAATATCAATAATAATTTTATTAAAATATATGTGGGGAATGATACCATATGGATAAACATGTTATAGGAATTGACTTGGGAGGCACAAAGATAGCTACATGCGCAATTGATAAACTAGGGAATATAAGAGGAAGAAAGATAGTGCCGACACTTGCCTCAAAAGGACAGGATGTTGTTATTTCACGTATAATACAGTGTGTGTATGATTTGCTAAATGAGAGCAATTTAAATATTGATGATGTAACTGCAATTGGATTAGCAGCTCCAGGCCCTTTGGATATTAAAAATGGGTTGATGACAAATCCGCCAAATCTCCCAGGCTGGAAGGATGTACCTATTGTTAAAATACTCCAACATGAATTCAAGTTGCCGGTTGTACTTGAAAACGATGCAAATTCCGCAGCCTTGGGGGAAAATCTATATGGATCAGGACAAGGTGTAGATTATTTTATCTACATGACTGTAAGCACTGGCATTGGTGGTGGTGTCGTTATAAACAATAGGATTTTAAGAGGAAGTACGGGTAATGCAGCAGAATTTGGTCATATGGTGATAAATTTTGAAGGCCCTATCTGTGGATGCAAAAACAAAGGGTGTTTTGAAGCATATGCATCAGGAACTGCTCTAGCGAGATTTGCCAGACAGGGGGTAATAGAAGGAAGGAAAAGCATTTTAGCTGACATGATTGATGTTGAAGAATTAAAAGCAGAGCATGTATTTTCAGCTGCAAAAAAGGGCGATGATTTTGCGATGGAGCTGGTAAGAAATGAGGGGTCTTACCTTGGAATAGGTATTGCCAATATGGCAAATGCTTTTGACCCCGAATTAATAGCCATAGGTGGAGGTCTTACACGGCAATGGGACATGTTTTATCATCAAATGATGAATACAGCAAAGACCAGGTTGTTTGCTTCAAAGGATATTCAGGTTGTTAAAGCCTCTCTTGACTCAGATGCAGGTTTGTTGGGTATAGCAAAGCTTGCATGGGATTTTGTGGATAATAGTTTAAAAAGGTGATAGAATTATTAGACACATCATCAGGAGGTCTTAAAATTGTTCAACCAATTGAGTTCTACTTATAAACATGCAAAGAGATTTCAACAGATACTAAACATAGCTATTAAGTATGGCTTTGGTTATATTGCGGAAAAAATTGGGGTTATATTGCCCAAGAAAAAAGCCTTTGAAGAAGATGAAATACAAAACACACAAAAACTGACCACTCCTCAAAGAGTGGTTTCTATGCTTGAAGAACTTGGCCCAACTTTTATAAAATTTGGGCAGATATTGAGTACTCGTTCTGATATTATTCCTGACGATTATATTGAGCAGCTTCAAAAACTTCAGGACAATGTCCTGGGAATCGATTTTCAAAAGGTTAGGGCAATGGTGGAAAACGAGCTGCAAGCAAAAATTGAAGAAAATTTTATTTCATTTGATATGACTCCATTGGCTGCAGCATCAATTGCACAAGTTCATCGGGCTGTTTTTAAAAACGGGCAAGAGGTTGTTGTAAAGGTACAAAGGCCGGATATAGATAAAATAATTAGTATTGATTTGGAAATACTTTTAAGCATTGCCAGAATGGTGGAAAGGCATATTCCCGAAAGCCAACTTTATGACCCGGTTGGCAAGGTTGAAGAGTTTGCCGATGCTATTCAAAAAGAACTGGATTTTATTCACGAGGCCCGCAATATTGAAAAATTCAAACACAACTTCGCTGATGATGATACGGTATATGTGCCAGAAGTATTTTGGGAGGCTACCACCCAAAAGGTCATTACTATAGAATATGTGGATGGGGTAAAGGTAAATCAGAGAGATAAAATAAAAGAACTGGGTTTAAACGAGAAGATTATTGCAGAAAAAGGTGCGAAAGCCATAATGAAGCAAATTTTTATCCATGGTTTTTTTCATGGAGACCCACACCCCGGTAATATTTTGATTAGACCAGATGAGAAGATAGCATTTATCGATTTTGGCATGATGGGCAGGATTGACAGACACACTAAATATATGCTGGCTGATCTTATTGTTGGAATTATAAAGAAGGATACTGGAAAGATTGTGGGAACCCTTTTGGAAATAAGCACTTCAGATGAAAAGGTGGATGTGGATATAAGTGAATTAGAGCTTGATGTGGAAGAACTTTTAGACAGTTATTATGGTAGAACCCTAAAGCAAATTAGCATTACAAGATTAATGAATGAAGTGTTTGATATCTTAAAAAAATATAATATAATGCTACCTTCTAGTTTTGCACTGCTTTTAAAAAGCATTTTAACTATCGAAGGGGTAGGCAGAAACCTCGATCCGGATTTTAACATATTTGATGTAGCAAAACCGTTTGTAAAAGATTTAGCCAGGCAAAGATATAACCCAGGCAATTTGGCTAGAGAAGCTTTATTGAGCATTGAAGAGATTAGCCGCTCTTTTATGCTGATACCTAAATTAATACAATCGATTTACAGCAAAATAAAAAGTGATACTGTTAAAATAAAACTCGAGATGTCCGAAAGTCAAAGCATTCTTTTTGAAATCAATAGAATGGTAAATAGACTTGTTTTTGCTATAATAGTTGCCGCACTGATTGTAGGTTCATCACTTATTATCCAGGCAAATATTAGGCCTTTCGTATATAATTATCCTCTTCTTGGTGTAATAGGTTTTATTGTTGCAGGTTTTTTGGGATTAAGCCTTATTGTATCTATAATCCGTTCAGGCAAATTGTAAGGTGGAAAAGTTTAATATTAAACCAAAATTATTCTCAATTATGAAAATAATATTTCTTAAGGAAGGATTTATATAATTAATATAGAATTATATAAATAGAATAATTTAAAAAGATTGAATAACTTAAATTTTTTTAAGTGCATAATTTAACAATCTATAATCAACAAAGCTCTGCCTACTGTGGGCAGACATATTAAAAACTTAAAAGGGGGAACATTTTGTGAGAAAAAATAGGAAGGTATTTGCTTGGTTTCTTGTAGCAGTGATGTTGACTATGATTTTACTTACAGGATGTGGAGGCCAACCAGCCGAAACCGATGATGATGGAGAAGGTGAAGCTGCAAGCGGTGAAGTTATTAAAATAGGTGCTATACTACCACTCACTGGGCCTGCAGCAGCTACTGGTGTTAAACTGAAATATGCTATAGAGACTGCAGAAGAAATCATCAACGGAGAGTTTCCGGAAATGAGTATGGAACTTGCAAAAAGCAAGGGTCTTCCCAATCTAAACGGGGCAAAAGTAGAATTTGTATTTGCTGACCATCAGGCGAATCCTGAAGTGGCTAAATCTGAGGCCGAAAGATTAATACAAAATGAAAAGGTAGTAGGTCTTATTGGTGCATATCACAGTTCAGCCACAAAACCTGCAAGCCAAATTGCAGAAAGGTTTGGAGTGCCTTTTGTGTGTGGCTCTTCAAGTTCTGCAGCCTTAACTGAAAGAGGCTTAAAGTGGTTTACGAGGATAGCACCACACGATGGCATGGAAACAGAATTATTCTTTGAATACCTCAAATTCTTAAATGAAAAATATGATGCCGGAATTAAGAAGGTAGCCGTTGTTTATATTGACAATGAGTACGGTGTTCATGCTTATCAAATGGTAAATGAAATTATAGAGGACTATAAAGATGACGGTTTTGAATTGGTAGCAGATATCAAATACCCTGCCGATGTATCAAATGTTGATACTGAAGCTCAAAAA
>DUTQ01000205.1 GCA_012841995.1 Thermoanaerobacterales bacterium
GTAATCGACAAAGGATATACCGATATGGAAGAAATAAAGCGAATAACCCGCTGTGGGATGGGACAATGCCAGGGGCGCACATGTAGATCATTGCTACTTACAGAACTTGCAAAAGCAACAAAAACTCATCCTAAGGACATAAAGATAACGAAGTTTAGGCCCCCGGTGAAGAACATTAAGATGTCGGTGATACTGGGAGGGATTGAAGATGAAGAAAACAGCTGAGATGGTAATTATCGGTGGAGGTATATCGGGGCTTTCCACTGCGTTTAATCTTGCTTCCCGAGGGATGAAAGATATAGTATTATTGGAAAAGGGATTTTTGATGAGCGGATCTACTGGCCGCTGCGGCGCAGGTGTAAGGATGCAGTGGGGAACCGAAATGAACTGTGCCTTGTCAAAAGCCACATGTGAAATCTTTGAGAACATAAATGAGATACTCGATTTTGAAGGAGATACAGAGTTTGAGCAAGGTGGTTACTTGCTCATGGCAATCACAGAAAAAGAAGAAGAACAATTTAAGAAAAACATAGAACTTCAACACAGCTTGGGAATACCTTCCGAATTGCTAACACCTCAAGAAGCATTAGATATTGTTCCAGATCTTAATATTGAAGGAATTCGCTCATGTGCTTTCTGTGCAAAAGACGGGCACGCCAATCCGTTCCGCACAATGCAAGCATATGCAGAAGCCGCACAAAGACATGGTGTGGAGATATATACTTATACAGAAGCGACGGGGATCGATGTGGTTGATGGCAAGGTTAAGGGAGTTGAGACGAACAGAGGATATATTTCAACTGACAAAATCCTCATTGCAGCTGGAGCTTGGTCTCAACATGTAGGAGAGCTTGCCGGGGTAAAAGTTCCTGTAAGACCGGAAAGACATGAGATTTTAGTTACTGAGCCCGTTAACCGTAAATTAGAACCAATGATCATGTCATTTGCAGGCAACATTTATCTACAGCAAGAGCCTGGTGGAGAATTCATTATGGGCTTTGGCCCTGAACCTCATGAGTCTTATAGTACATTATCGACATGGGAGTTTGTCGAAGAGATGTGCAAAAAGGCTTATCACTATCTCCCATATCTAAAGAATATCCGCATAGTCAGACAGTGGGCAGGCCTTTACGAGATGTCTCCTGATGCCCAGCCTATATTAGGCAAAGCTGAAGAAGTCGAAGGGATTTATTTGGCCACAGGTTTTTCAGGACACGGATTTATGTTTGGACCTATCACTGGCCAACTAATGGCAGAATACATCCTAGGTTTACCCACCACATTGCCGATCGATAAACTCGATGTAGGCAGATTTGATAGAGGAGAATTGATTTTCGAGCCTGCAGTTGTATAGATAAAAAGAAAAAATGATATTTATTTTAAGGGCTGTTTTCAATAAGAGAACAGCCCTTAAAAATATCGAAAAATGTTGAATATACAATACTAATGTGAAAAAATAAACTAGTTTAACATAGCGAAATAAATAAAAAGAGCTCGCAATGACCTGTATTACAACTACCATAAACTTCTACATAGCTCACTGCAGCCCTTCGGCTACAATAGACAATTAGGCCATTGCGAACCCTTCATAATATATTTTCTCCCGTAACAATATTTTTATACGTCAAAAAATAAAAGACTTTATAATTTTTTAAAAAATCACCTTACATCGGCTTTCAACATCCGCACCAACAAACTGGCAGCTTGAGCCCGGCTGACATTTGCTTTTGGATTAAAGTTGGTGCCGTCTCCTTTTATCAGACCAAGCCCTATTGAAATAGCTGCATGGCCTTTATATTTTGCGCTAATAGCAGACGCGTCCTTTGCTTTAACATTAAATATATCACTTAATGAGGCTATTTTTTCAAATCCCAGGGATCTTACCATAAATGCAGCAGCCATTTCTTTCGTCAGAGGTTTTTGTGGGTTTACTTCTCCTTCCTTAACAATGCCGTTTTTTATAGCAGCTTCAATGTATTTATCGATATCAGTATCTTGAGTCATGCCATACTTTAAAGCTACTTCATCCAAAACAGGTTGCCTGTTTGTGGCAATCATAAGTAGTTTAATAAAATAGCCTTGGCTTATATTTTCATTTGGATAGAAATTTTCATCTTGAGACTGAATAACACCCAAGTCAACTAATAGCTGTATATCATTTTCTGCCCAATGGCCTTTTATATCGGAGAAAGCCGTCTGAGGTTTTTCCTCAATTGGTTTGCCCGAATGGTCAAGTGGTTTAAGATCAAATGAGTCAAACGTGTATGACTGAGCTGGTTTCAGCTTGTAAACCAAGCAATACTCATATGTTTGACCTTTTGGTTCATAAATCTTTACATAAGACAATTCAAGCCCGAGTTTTTCCAAAAACGCCTTTTCAGCCTCTTCTTTTTGTAAAATACCGTCAGCCTTTGGAAACTCGCCATCATTCCACCTCATCCTATAATTTAACACCTTTCCACTTTCCGCATCAATTGTTATGTCAAAGCCATTAGAATGGCATGGTATATCATTAATATAGCGGGTAAAGCAAAAACTGTGTTCTCGGATTTTTTCAGGATTGTCTATTTTTGCATTAAACTCTTCTAATTTAACTTCGTTAATCCGCTCAGGTTGGATTTTTTCCAGAAACTGTTCAGCCTTTTTTTGTGCTTTTTTTCTATCATAGTTTTGTTTGAAATTGGAGCGGCCCATATCTTCATCGTAAATATTGAAACTTAAAACTTCGGAGGTAGTGGCATTTACCCTGGCGCTAATAGAGCCATAGTTATCCTTATCTTGTTTATTCCAGCTTATATTCCATGCTCTTTGATTGGTATTATCATAGTCTTCGTAAAGGTTGGCATAGCTCTGCTTAAACCCTTGAGGAATGTCAAAATATTTTTTAACAGCAGATATAGCGGCTTCCTTGGTAATACAGTTTTTGGTTGCCTCCACTTCTTTTTGTTCATGAGGTGAAAGCTGCTCTTGAGGCGTTGATTTCATTGCTTCTCTGTCGCTACCATCACCGCTGTAGTCGTTGTATAAATCATAATACATTTCATTTAACAGTTCACCATTTGTGGCATCTATTAAGACAGAATGGCCATCTGCAACAGAATATACCAATTTAATCTTGGCTTCCTTTGTTTGATAGTTAAAATATCGCCTATATTCTAATTTAAGGCCAGCCTTATCTTTAAAGGCTTTTTCAGCCTCTTTAAGTGAAATTATCTTATCAGAAGAAGGCAGTTTGTCCTTTGTCCAATTGAATCTATAGTATTGTATATCACCTGTTTGGGCATTTATTGTTATATCAAAGCCATTGTCTTCCACGGGAATATCATTGTAAAATCTCATAAAGTTAAATCGATAGCTATCTTTAAAACGAACACCTTCTATCGGATAAATATAATCTTCTCGAGGCTCTTGATATCTACACTGTTTAAATTCTTCGGGCTGTAATTTCTTTGCAAAACTCTCGGCAGTTTTTCTTGCATCAGCTTCAGATACTTTGGGAATAAGAGAAGGCCCGTGATTGGAATCGTCCCATTTGTAAATATCGCGTATTACGCCACTATCTGCATCTATGCTGATATTCAGGTGTCCGAAGGGTTCTTCGGATTTTGTCCAGCTTAAGTCCCACCATCTTCCTTCTCTTTCTTCAACATAATTAATATTAAATTCATCATAAGCACTTGTATCATATATACTTTTAACTTTTGCTATGGCCTTTTCTTGGGAAAAGGCGGCATCGGTTTGGGCGAAACAATCGGCACTGATACTAGAAACCATCAACATACAACAGAGTAGAGCTGCGATTATGTATTTAGCCTTTTTCATACGAGACTTACCTCCCAATAATTTATTTTAAGCGATAAAATTATTGTTCTAAAATCACCTCCATAATAAAACGAATTTGACAATTAATATTCTACTATATTTAAGACGAAACTATTATGAAAAAGTTGCTTTTAGAATATTGATTTTTACCAAAATCAACTAATATATTTTACTTACAGATTTGAAGAATATTCATACATTAGAAAAGCCTATTTTAAAAGTTTTCCTGCGCTAAAACAGTAAGAAAAACAAACTCCATGTTCTTAAATCCCACTTGATACTGAAAACTTTTAGTGGTATAGTAGCATACAAGGCACAAAACATTAACAATCAAATATATTATTTTGAACTAGGGGAGCAGTATGCTGAGAAAGCAGGCTTTTCTAATGTATGAATATTCTTCAAATCTGTAAGTAA
>DUTQ01000206.1 GCA_012841995.1 Thermoanaerobacterales bacterium
AATAGTATCTGCACCAATAATAATACAGTTTTTATGGATAATCAAATACTCGGGAAGCCATCATGTGTGGAGCAAGCAGAAAAAATGCTTAAAAACCTAAGCGGACGGTGGCATTCTGTGTTTACTGGTATTTCATTAATTGACTCAGATACCTTTGAGGGATGTAAAGATTTTGAAGAAAGCCGTGTTAAGTTTAAGAAGTTAACTACAAGGGAAATATCTAATTATATTGAGACCGGTGAACCTATGGATAAGGCTGGAGGGTATGGTATACAGGGATTAGGTTCATTACTGGTGGAAAAAATACAAGGATGTTACTATAATATAGTTGGATTGCCGTTGTTTAAACTCAATCAATTATTTTCGAATTTTAATATTGAAATAATATAAGTTAGGAGGGGCTTAGTTGGGAGGGGGCATAACTATAAAAGATCTACCAGAGCAAGAACGACCCAGAGAGCGCTTATTGCGGTATGGGCCTCAGGTTTTGAGTGATACAGAGTTAATAGCTCTTTTAATACGGACCGGAACTCCTGCTGAGTCTGCACTGGTATTGGCTCAAAGATTATTGAAAGGAAATGGTTCAAAGTCTGGCTTAGCATTTGTAGCTAGGGCAAATATCGAAGAACTATTAAAAATAAAAGGAATTGGCGTTGCAAAATCAGTTCAGTTAAAAGCAGCAGTAGAGTTAGGCCGCAGGATATCAGCACGTGGGGGAGATGAAGATGTTATAACAATAAATTCTCCATATGATGTAAAGAATCTATTAATGGAGGAAATGAGGTATCTGGACAAGGAGTATTTTAAGGCTATTTTGTTAAATGTAAAAAACCATGTCATTTCTATAGAAGACGTATCCATTGGAAGCCTTAATTCATCTATAGTTCATCCTAGGGAAGTATTCAAGGCTGCCGTCAAACGAAGCAGTGCTTCAATTATATTAGCCCACAATCATCCTAGTGGGGATCCTATTCCCAGTAAAGAGGATATTGATGTAACCAAGAGACTGGTAGAAGCTGGGAAAATACTTGGAATTGAAGTATTAGATCATATAATAATAGGTGATGGCTGTTTTATCAGTTTCAAAGAAAAACACATAATATAAAATTTACTGCAAAAAGACAACTAGCTAAAGTAGAAGGGAGAAAAGTTTTGATGGGTTTTTTCAACATGCTTTCGAAAGATATGGGCATTGATTTAGGGACGGCAAATACGCTGGTACATGTAAGAGGAAAGGGTATAGTAATGGCGGAACCATCTGTTGTAGCAGTTCAGCGAGATACAGGTTCAATATTAGCGGTTGGGAATGAAGCAAAGCAGATGATTGGCCGCACTCCAGGAAATATAATAGCTATCAGGCCCATGAAGGATGGTGTAATAGCAGACTTTGATGTAACTCAAAGCATGCTAAAATACTTTATTTCAAAGGCCATGAAAAGCAGGGCTTTTGTTAAGCCTAGGGTTGTAGTTGGTGTTCCATCAGGTGTTACAGAAGTTGAAAAACGTGCTGTAATAGATGCAACTCTTCAGGCAGGTGCTAGAGAAGCGTATCTCATTGAGGAGCCAATGGCTGCTGCCATAGGTGCAGGTCTTGAGGTACATGAACCTATGGGCAATATGATAGTTGATATAGGAGGAGGCACTACAGAGGTTGCAATAATATCACTTGGTGGCATTGTCACAAGCAAGTCAATTCGGATAGGCGGAGACGAGATGGATGAAGCCATAGTTTATTATATAAAGAAAGAATATAATCTAATGATAGGGGAGCGTACAGCCGAAGAGATCAAGATAAGTATAGGCTCTGCCACTCCGGAAGTAGAAGAAACTTCTATGGATATAAGAGGTAGGGATTTAGTTACAGGTCTTCCAAAGACGATCAATATTACTTCTGAAGAGATAAAAGAAGCTCTTTCAGAACCTGTCAATAATATTGTGGATGCTATAAAAGTTACTTTAGAGAAAACACCGCCAGAACTGGCTGCTGATATAATGGACAGAGGTATAGTAATGACAGGCGGAAGCTCTCTTTTAACAGGTCTTAACAAATTGATTAATCAAGAGACCGGGATGCCTGTTCATATTGCAGAAGAGCCCATCAATTGTGTTGCTCTTGGGACAGGTAGAGTTCTAGAAGAGTTAGATGTGTTAAAAAGAGTGCTGATTTCGCCTAAAAAGTTAGGCTAAAGGGCGTGATAAATTGGGGCGTCTTTTTAAAAAAAGAAAATGGTTGTTGTTACTAATTATTGTCTGTTTGATGATATTTTTAATAAGCTTTTTGTCTAAAGACGCAAATTATATTGATAACATTAGTTCGCCAGTAATCACAATTTTTGCCCCTGCCCAAAAGCTAATGTCGAATATAAACAAAAACATTGGGGCTGTCTTTGAGACAATTCCACAATTTTTTAATCTCAAACAAGAAAAT
This sequence comes from Thermoanaerobacterales bacterium, assembly GCA_012841995.1. Taxonomy (GTDB): domain Bacteria; phylum Bacillota; class Thermosediminibacteria; order Thermosediminibacterales; family Tepidanaerobacteraceae; genus DUTQ01. The sequence goes on from DUTQ01000206.1 coordinate 2,429, forward strand.
GAAAAAATGAGACAGACAGTGGCAGAATTGGAGCATTACAGGCAAAAATATATTGAATATAAAGAAGAGAATACCCATCTGCGTGCTATGCTCGGCTTTAAGCAACGAAATGCTCAATACGAGCTTGAAGCGGCAGAGGTAATCGGAAGAGATTCAGGCAATTGGTTTAATATAATACTCATTGACAAAGGGTTAAAAGATGGCTTAAAAAAGGATATGGCTGTTGTTACAGAAGAAGGGTTGGTAGGTTGCATAATAACAGCTGGTGAAAATTATTCAAAAGTCCTGCTTTTAATAGATGAGCGCAGCTCTGTAAGTGCCATGATTCAGAGAACTCGGGATAATGGCATCTTAAAAGGCACGATTGCTCCTGCTCCTATGGGATGCGTCAAGATGGTTTTTTTGCCACATGATGCTAGCCTGGTTAAAGGCGATGTAGTTATTTCATCAGGGTTGGGCGGAATTATTCCAAAAGGCATCGAAATAGGAGAAATTATTGAGGTGAAAAAAGAGCCTTATGAATTAATGCAGTATGCAATAGTAAAACCAGCGGTGGATTTTCATAAACTGGAGCGGGTTTTTGTAATAAAAAACCAGGGCGAGCAGCTACCGGTAGAGGGGGAATAATCCTTGAGGCTGGCATTAAATGTTTTTATAATGATAATATTTCTTTTAATACAGTCAACAACAGTCAATTTTTTGCAAATAGGCAGTATAAAGCCAGATATCTCGCTGGTTTTTGTAATGTGTATAGCAATGTTTAAAGGTGAAAAAACAGGTGCTTTTATAGGATTTTTAAATGGGCTTATCGAAGATATGCTATACGGTAGAGTTCTAGGCTTTAATGCACTTGCAAGATTATTGACTGGTTATGCCATAGGTTTTGGTACAAAAAATATATTTAAAGGGCCAGTTCTGATAACTATGGGCATTGTATTAATAGGTTCTTTGTTTCACAGTATTATTTTTGTATTGCTGAGCTATATTTTAAAACAAACTTCCAACCCATGGTATTTTTTTATGCCGATAATTGTTCCTTCGGCCTTTTTAAACATGATAATTTCTCCTTTTATATATTACCTTGTTTCAAAATTGGAGAGTTTCTTTGATTATTATTTTAATATAAAATATTAGTTTTTAAGGGGTTTTATCATGGAAACGAAAAAACTTGATAAGAGGCTTAGGGTCTTTACAATATTAGTAATATGTGTATTTGCTTTTTTGATAATTGGCTTATCATCACTCCAGATTGTGAGAGGAGAAATGTATGAAAAGCTAGCACATGAAAATAGGATTAGACTTATTCCAATAACAGCACCTAGAGGAGTTTTTAAAGATCGACATGGCAGGGAATTGGTCATTAATAAGCCTAGTTTTACAGTATCATATATGAATGTAAATTCTAAAGAGGAAGAGCAAAAGGAAGTTTTTAAAACCTTAAGTGAAATATTAGACATACCTCTTTATACACAAGTTGAAAATGATAAATATGTAGTCAACGAAAAGGGCGAGATTATTTTAAGTCAATTACCTGTTGCCGATTCAAACAATGATAATATTATCGATGTGAATGATGTAAGGATAGTCGAAGAACAGTCGGGAAGACAAGTTAGACCCATAAGTATAGATTCTAAAACTGGGAAGATAAAATTCAATTTTAAAAAAGGCACAAGTATGCTTGTTTCATATCGCTACAATACCTTTGAAAACAAGATCAGAGATCAGGGATATAAGCGCTATATGCCGGTGCGTTTGAAAACAAACGTGGATTTTGAGACTATAGCAAAAATAGAAGAAGGTAGACTTCCTGGAGTGGTTATTGAAGTTGAGCCGGTCAGAAATTATCTTTATGGCAGCATAGGAGCGCATATTTTTGGTTATGTAGGTGAAATAAACAACAAGGAACTTGAGGAGTACAGGGGCAAGGGTTATCGACCGGGAGATGTTGTTGGGAAAACAGGGTTGGAAAAGGTGCTTGAACCATATCTAAAAGGCAAAGATGGTGGGCAACAAGTGGAGGTAACTGCTATGGGAAAGCCCATCAAAGTATTGGGGCAAGAAGATCCTGTACCTGGGAATACAGTTTGTTTAACCATAGATGCAAGGTTACAGCAGGTAGCTGAGGAAGCTTTAAAAGATCAACTTGTTAAAATGCAAACAAATAAGCGAAAACCGTTTCCAAATGCTAAAAAAGGGGCTGTTGTTGTCTTAAATGTAAAAACCGGAGAAGTGGTCGCTATGGCTAGTGCACCCAGTTTTGATCCCAATATGTTTGCAAGAGGTATAACTCAAAAAGAATGGGATGAGTTATCAAAAGATCCTTTAAAGCCCATGGTTAATTTAGCTGTCGCAGAAACACATCCACCAGGTTCTATATTTAAGATGGTGACAGCGACAGCAGCACTTGAAGAAAAGGTAACAAATGAAAAAGAAAAAGTCTTTGATAGAGGTGTTTATTGGACTATAGCTCCAAAGAAATGCTGGAAATCTGGTGGCCACGGTTCTGTGGATGTGGTGAAGGCAATAGCGGAATCCTGTAACATATATTTTTATGAAATGGGTCGACGTTTAGGCATTGATAATATAGAAAAATATTCTAGAATGTATGGTCTTGGAAGTTTAACGGGTATTGAACTTCCGGGGGAAAAGTCAGGTAATGTGGCAAGTAGAGATTACAAATCCAGTGTATTTAAAAGATCAGGTGACAAGAAATGGTACCCGGCTGAAACATTGGATGCTGCTATAGGCCAAGGATATCATAGTTTCACACCACTACAGATTGCCGATTATATCTGCGCCATAGCTAATGATGGGTATTGGATGAAACCACATCTGATAAAAACCATTGTTGATTCCGAAAACAAGGTAGTTTTAGATAAGAAACCTGAATTAGGTGGAAAAGTTGATGCGTCTAAAAAAACATTTCAGTTAATAAAGCAAGGTATGAGAGGAGTAACATTGCCAGGAGGAACTGCCTATTCTGTTTTTTCCGATTTTCCGATTGCTGTTGCTGGCAAGACAGGGACAGCTCAGTGGAATGTTTCAAAGACACCTCATGGGTGGTTTGCTGCCTTTGCACCTTATGAAGAGCCTGAAATTGCAGTAGCAGTGTTTATAGAGCAGGCGGGTTCTGGCGGAACAACTGGTGGCCCTGTAGCAAAGGCTATTTTTGAGGCATATTTTAACCTTGATGAAGAAGACGACGAGTTTGACTATCTTATTCAACCATAACCATAACCAGAAACAGGGCAGGTTATGGTTATTTTACTCATAAAGAAGGATTTGTAAGTTTTATGAAGAATAAATTTACATGAAGTGGTGCTGCTTGGAGGGAATCTTTATGGCGAACGAACCAGTCTTGATAAAGGGAACACGTGAAGGCGTGACAATAGTTCTAAACAAGAGTCAGGACTTTGAAAAGGCAAAAAACACACCTTGCTATTCTTTAATTTTTTGT
>DUTQ01000207.1 GCA_012841995.1 Thermoanaerobacterales bacterium
TATGGCCCTCCGGGGCTTGGGAAAACTACTCTTGCGTATATAATAGCAAGAGAATTAGGTGTAAATATAAAGATAACTTCAGGTCCTGCAATAGAAAGACCAGGGGACTTAGCAGCAATATTGACAAATTTAGGCAATAGAGACCTTTTATTTATAGATGAAATACACAGATTACATCCGACAGTAGAAGAAATCTTATATCCTGCAATGGAGGATTTTGCTCTTGATATAATGATAGGTAAAGGTCCAAGTGCTCGTTCAATGAGACTAGATCTAAGCCCTTTTACATTAGTTGGGGCTACAACTAAAGCAGGACGGCTTACTTCACCTTTAAGAGATCGATTTGGTGTAAGTCTTCATATGGATTTTTACGAAACAAAAGACCTTGTAAAAATCTTGCTAAGGGCATCAAAAATATTAAATATTGTTTTACACGATGAAGCAGCTGAAAAAATTGCCTATTGCTCTCGAGGTACACCGAGAATAGCAAATAGACTTTTAAAGAGAATACGAGATTATGCTCAAGTTAAGGCAAATGGCATTATTGACAAGAAAACTGCAGAAGAGGGCTTAAGATTTCTCGAAATTGATTCACATGGGTTGGATGAAAATGATAGAAGGCTTCTTTTAACTATAATAGATAAATTTAATGGTGGTCCTGTTGGTGTAGAATCGATATCTGCCGCCTTAAATGAGGAAGTATCAACTATAGAGGATGTATTTGAACCATATCTCATTCAAAAAGGTTACTTATTGCGCACATTAAGAGGAAGAGTTGTATCTGATATGGCTTATGCTCATCTTGGGAAAAATAGGTCTGACTAGGGGGTAATAGCATGTTTTCTTCTTTTGGCAAGCTCCTTATTGGATTAGGAATTTTTTTAATAATTATAGGCTGTTTTATGATTGTAATGCCGAAATTTGGGCTGGGAAAGCTTCCTGGTGATATTTTTATAAAGAAAGGTAATTTTACTTTCTATTTTCCACTAGCTACTTGTATTATTATAAGTTTAATTTTAACATTGGTATTTAGGCTATTTGGAAAATAATACAAGGTTTTATTAGGGGGTCGCCAAGAAATGATAAAAAAAACCATTCCCATATTTGTCATACTGATTATATTCCTGTTTATAGCATTTCAACAAACTGCTCAGGCGGATAGTGATACCACTATCAAAGTTGCTTTGTACTTTGGCGAAAATACGAAGTCATATTATACTTTGGAATCGAAAATAGGATTTTATGTGTTAAACAAAAATGGTAAAATCCTTACTGAAATTTTAAGTGATAAAATTGAAATATCAACGGCCGATGTTTCAGAAATAAATAGTGTAGAAATTAGGGGCGACTTACAAATATCTGATCCAATCGTCCTACCTGTTTCTAAAGAGAACCCAATTTACTTTACTCCTATAGAAGAGGATTTAATTATATTAGATAGCTCTAAATATAGAGGTAAAATATTAGTGCTGCCTTCTGGTGGTAAAATTTCAATAATAAATGAGCTCAATCTAGAAGAATATTTATATGGTGTAATGCCTATGGAAATGCCACCTTCTTGGCCGATGGAAGCCTTAAAAGCTCAAGCAGTAGCAGCCAGAACATATGCTGTGAATAACCTGTCAAAATGGGAAACATATGGTTTTGATTTAAAGGCAGATACATCTGATCAGTTATATAAAGGGTATAATGTTGAAGACGAAAGAACAAATTATGCCGTTGATCAAACTCGTGGTCTTATAGCTACCTATGATGGAAATCCAATTCTAGCAATGTACCATTCTGATAGTGGTGGGGTAACAGAGTCAAGTGAGAATGTATACGAAACAGATATACCTTATTTACAATCTGTAAAAGAGCTTTATGATGTCAATTCACCACATTCTAATTGGCAAGTAAAGTTATCATCAGATAAGATTAATGAAGTGTTCAAAGGTATAAAGGGTTCAATTGGACATATAAACGATATTTCTATTTTGGAAAGAAATTCTTCAGGTAGGGTAGGTAAGGTATTATTATCAGGAACATCAGGAGAGAAAATTATATCAGGGGAAGAACTACGCAAAATATTCGGTTTAAAAAGTACGCTTTTTGATATAGTAGGAAATAAAACAAGTTTAGATTTAGATATTAGTATTTTGACAGGCAATGGCTCAACACATAATGTTTCTAATTTAAAAGGAATACAAGTTTTTTCTCAAGGGCAAAACAGGTCGATCAAAGGTGGAGGCATAAATATTTTGGGTTATTCAAAACAAAGAACGATAGATGATTTTGTCAAAACTTCACCAGATAGCTATGTTGTTGAAGGAAGAGGGTGGGGTCATGGCATTGGGATGAATCAATGGGGAGCCAAAGCAATGGCCGAACAAGGCCATGATTATATAAACATTTTGCAGCATTATTACAAGAACATTGAAATCAATCAATATAACAATAAATAGTAAAGAAGTGTAGAATATGGATTTAAAAGATTTTTATTATAACCTACCAGAAAAACTCATTGCACAGGAACCTATTGAAGATAGGTCAAAATCTAATCTTCTTGTTTTACATAAAGAAAATGGATTTATTGAACACAAAACATTTGAAGATGTTATAGATTATCTAATCCCAGGTGATTGCATTGTTTTGAACGATACAAAAGTAATTCCTGCACGATTAATTGGGTTTCGAAAAGATACAGGAGGTAAGATTGAATTTGTTTTACTAAAGAAATTGGAACTGGATGTATGGGAGGTTCTTGTTAAACCAGGTCGTAGAGCAAAACTTGGAACTGAATTTATTTTCGGTAATGGATTACTAGAAGCTATAGTCATTGATTATACAGAAGCTGGTGGGAGAATAGTGAAATTTACTCACGAAGGTTTGTTTGAAAACATATTAGAAGAACTCGGGCAAATGCCAACACCTCCTTATATTAAAAAAAAATTAAAAGACAAAGACCGATATCAGACTGTTTATGCAAGGGAACCGGGCTCTGCTGCCGCACCTACTGCAGGGCTGCATTTTACAAAACAGTTATTTCAAAAATTAAAAAATAAAGGTATAGATACTGCATTTATTACTCTTCATGTAGGTCTTGGTACATTTAGGCCTGTTAAGGTTAAAAATATAGAAGAACATAAAATGCATGCGGAATATTTTCAAGTAAATGAAGAAGCGGCTGAAAAAATAAACAAAGCAAAGAAAAACAATAAACGGATTATAGCTGTGGGCACTACTTCTACTAGAACACTGGAAACGATAGCAGATGAAAATGGTTTCATAGGTGCAAAAAGCGGATGGTCTGATATATTTATATATCCTGGTTATAGATTTAAGGCAGTTGATGGGCTTATAACTAATTTTCATTTACCTGAATCAACCCTTTTGATGCTAGTTTGCGCATTTGCAGGTAGAGATAAGATTTTTAATGCTTACAAGGCAGCAATAGAAAAGGAATATAGGTTTTACAGTTTTGGTGATGCTATGTTCATTATATAAGGGGGTTTTTTATGAAAGGCAAGATTTCTGAAAAAGTCGTAAAGAGTGTTTTTTTCCTTGAAGTTGTCCTTGCACTATTTATCGTAGTCGGTGTAATAATTGGAAGTCTTGATCTCGTAAGGTATTTTGAACTGATATATAAGACACCACCACTTGAGACATTTCAGGTATTACAAATATTTTTAGGTCATACCTTAACTCTGGTTATAGGTTTGGAGCTCATTATTATGCTAGTAAGACATACGCCATCGAGTATTATTGAAGTTCTCCTATATGCCATTGCACGAAAGATGATAATCGAATCTAAGACTATGCTTGATATAGTTTTGGGGATTATTGCAATTGCAGGCTTATTTACAATAAATAAGGTATTTGAACCAGGTCAGTTTTTTATTCGAACAGGAACTATAGTTAATTCTGCTTTACCAGTAGAAGATGTAAATGAAATGCTAGGTTTAAACATTCCTACAGATATAGGTAATACTTTGGGAGGGGTAGTATCTTATCTGTGTAAACAGCAAGATGAGCCCCCTTATGTAGGTAAGGTTTTTAAAGTAAATGACGCTCAAATTTTAATATATTCAATGGATGACGATTTGATAAACAAATTAAAAGTATCAAAGCTTTAAAAAAGGAATGAAACAACTTATGGAATTTAAATTAATAAAAAAAGACAAGCACAGTAAAGCCAGATTAGGAAAATTAAAGACTGCAAAAAATACTATTGATACACCGGTATTTATGCCTGTTGGTACACAAGCTACAGTAAAAACAATGACACCTGATGAGCTCAAAAAAATCGGGGCTAAAATAATTTTAAGTAACACTTATCATCTTTATTTGAGGCCAGGTCATAAGCTAGTTAAAGAAGCTGGTGGACTTCATAAATTTATGAATTGGGATGGTTCAATTTTAACAGATAGTGGTGGGTTTCAAGTTTTTAGCCTAGGCAGGTTAAGAGAGATAAACGAAAAAGGCGTAACTTTCAGGTCTCATATTGATGGCTCATTACACTTTATAGGGCCCGAAACATCAATAGAAATTCAAAACTCGCTTGGTGCCGATATAATAATGGCTTTTGATGAGTGTGTTCAATATCCAGCTAGCTATGATTATGTTAAGGAAGCAGTAGATAGAACTACACGCTGGGCTGAACGTTGCAAGAGAGCCCATAAAGATACTAAACGTCAAACACTTTTTGGTATAGTGCAAGGTGGGGTTTATAGGGACCTAAGACTGAAAAGTGCATCTGATATTGTTTCTCTTGATTTTGAGGGATATGCTGTTGGAGGCTTAAGTGTGGGAGAGCCAAAATCAGATATGTATGAAATCCTAGATTCCACAGTCCCTATATTGCCAGAAAAGAAACCAAGATATTTAATGGGAGTTGGTGCTCCTGATGACCTTTTCGAAGGAGTATTGCGTGGTATAGACATGTTTGATTGTGTTTTACCAACAAGAATTGCAAGGAATGGTACAGTTTTTACAAAACAGGGTAAACTAGTTGTGAGGAACTCTACTTATGCTAGGGATTTTTCTCCGCTTGATAAGGAATGCGATTGTTATGTTTGTAAAAATTACTCTAGGGCATACATCCGTCATCTTATAAACACAAATGAAATATTAGGTATCCGCTTGACCACAATTCATAATTTACATTTTCTAATAAAGTTAATGTCAGAAATTAGAAACGCAATAGACGGTGATTATTTACTAGAATTAAAAGAAGAATTTTTTAAAAAATATGGTTATAAATAATAAAATCATATAAAAAAAGGGTTTTTTCTTTTAATATAGAATTATGTAATATATAAACCAATAAAAAAAAGAAAGGATGGGGGATAGTTTGAATCCAGCACTATTTTTGCAGCAGTTTGGACCATTAATACTCATTTTTGCCATTTTTTACTTTTTAATTATTAGACCCCAACAAAAAAGAGATAAAGAACGAAAGAATATGCTTTCAGAATTAAAGGAAGGTGACGATGTAGTTACAATAGGGGGTATATTTGGGCGTATATTAAATATTAAAGAAGATGTTGTAACATTAGAAGTTGGTGATAAAGTAAAAATTAAGGTAACTCGCTCTGCTATTGGGAACGTACTAAAAAAAGATGAAAAAAGCGAATAATGCTCGTAAAAAGCAGAAGAAAAACTTCTGCTTTTGTCATTTTAACCTCTCTTTAAAAATATGTATAGAATAAGAAGGGAGGTTAGCTTTTATGAGAAAAACTCTAAATTATCAAAAAGGTATTAATTATAAAGGTATTAATTATCAAAATACCTCCTAATATTAAAAA
>DUTQ01000028.1 GCA_012841995.1 Thermoanaerobacterales bacterium
AAACCAGTATGGAATATCTCTTTTGTGATGGAAAAGAGATTATGAGACTCAAAAAAGCTGGGATAAATTATGTTTATCAGCTCTTTACTCGTAGAAACCTCTTGGCTCTTTCAATGATTGCACATGAAATAAATAAAATTCATGATAAGACTTCAAGACAACTTATGCTATTGGCTTTTTCAAACACCTTACTTCATGCCAGCAAGTTAAAAAGTGAGGATTTAAGGCCAATGTCTGCAAATTCATATTATTGTATGGATAATTGGATTGAGGAAAATGTATGGATGCGGTTTGAAAACAGGGTTAAATGGCGCTGGGGCGTTTTAGAAGGAAAAAGAGAAACAAATAGCCTTATTAAAGATAAATTTAGGCTTGTTGACGATTTTGAAGGGCTCAAAAAGTGTGGCAGCTTTATGCTGCTCAATCGTCCAGCGCAAAACCTGGAGATAATTCCCGACGAAAGTATAGACTATAGTTTTACAGATCCGCCTTATGGTGGCAGCATACAATATTTTGAGTTGACCTTTCTCTGGCGAGCCTGGCTTAAAATGCAATATGATAATATAAAAAGTGAAGTTACTATCAACGATTTTCAAGGCAAAGATCAACAGACTTTTGAGGATATGTTGACAAAGGCATTCTGTGAAATCAACAGGGTGTTAAAGCCAGGGCGATGGCTTTCGGTTACATTTAACAACAGGGATCAAAGGATATGGACTGCACTTTTAAGATCATGTAAGACAGCGGGTTTTGACAAAGTAAATATAGTACCCCAAAAACCTGTGACAAGTTCTTTTGTCCAATCTTGGACAGCAAAGTCCTTGAAGAGTGATTTGATATTAAATTTTAAAAAACCATATAGTAAAAGCTTTTCGGTAAATGCATCTGATATATTGAAAAATAACTTGGTTTCAAGTGCTAACGTAAATGTTAATGTTAATGTCAATGAAGGGATAGACAGATTGGACGCAAAGGATATAATTGTTTCAAGTGCCAAACAATATCTGTCAAAAAACAAAAAAGCAACACTTGCAGAGCTGTTTGAACAGGCTATAATAAAATGGATTGATGTTTTGTATGGAAATTTATCTTTAGAAGACAGAACAAATGGGCGAAGATTACAAGAATTAGAGCAGGACGAAAAATTGGCTTTTGATATGGAAGTTGTAGATTCTTGTCTTTCGTGCAAATCTTTTATTAGTCGAAAAATGTTTGAAGGTAAAATATACTATTATCTGAAAGAAAATGATATTACATAAGTCGTTTTTAAATGAGGCGTCTGTCTACTCGATTGCCATCTTCACATCAGAAGAGTTTCTACACTGAATCAACTTTAAATTTTAACCAGAAATTGATAATAATTATGTGGATAATAATTGGATATAATATAGCAAGGTGTATATGCATACTGTGAGCGAGGAGGGTAAATATATAAAGGGCTTATTTTCAAATAGCTGCTTGACAGGGGTGATATCAGGGCTTTTTGCGTCTCTTGGTTGTTATATCTTCAACATGAAGGCCTATAAGACTTTTGGAGAAAAGGCTATTACATATATAGGGCCTATCATGGAAGAGTTGCTAAAAACCGGTTTGGCTTTGGCCTTTGGAGGGTCGGTATTTTTTAGCCACATGGTGTTTGGTGTTATTGAGGGCCTAAATGATTTTTTTGCAAATCAAGGGGCAAGTGCATATTATTCAGGTATATTAGGCGTTGTAAGCCATGGTATATTTGGTATTATAACCTGTTGGGGGATGAACTGTTTCCCTAACTTCATTGAGGGTATTGTGCCCGCTTTATTTCTCCACATATTGTGGAATCATTTGGTAATGTGGATTAATTGAGTAATATACAGTTCTATTGCTGAATAATTGCTGCATATTTAATTGCAACATAGATACAGCTGGGGTATAATACCAAAAGAACCCTTTTCGCAATTAAAGGGTCTTTTAGTTTTTTTCAGAATATTACCAAATCGACATTAACGGTAAAATATTTGTATTACTAGGAGTGCGACATGAATAATCTAATAAAACTCCCAGAGGAAATTTTGGATTTTAATAAGCTTATAAAGGATTTGAAGAGAGGTTCTACAAACCTTTTTGCATATGGTGTATCTGATTCCCAAAGAGCATTTCTCATTTCATCATTATACAATGTTATGAAAAGCCAGGTTCTTGTGGTTGCTGCAGATTCTTTAGAGGCTAAAAAAATTTCGGAAGACTTGGCCTTTTTTTTAGGAAAAGAAAGAGTGGTCATGTTTCCCACAAGTTCGGTTATACCATATGAGACGGCAGCTAAAAGTCTAGAATCTATCGCTCAAAGGCTAAAGGTTATGGAACTTTTAATTCTTAAAAAACCGGTTGTAGTAGTAGCACCTATACAAGCTATGCTGAACAAGTTGGTGACACCCGATATAGTGAAAAAATTCACATTAACTTTAAAAATGGGCGAATCTATTTCTATGGAATATATCATAACAAGTTTGTCTTCAATGGGTTATGAAAGAGTGGATATGATTGAAGGGAAAGGTCAGTTTGCCGTCCGCGGAGGGATTTTGGATGTTTTTCCACTAACAAGGGAGTACCCATATAGAATAGAGTTTTTTGGCGATGAGGTAGATTCTATAAGAGAATTTGATCCAGAAGATCAGCGTTCAATATCAAAGCTTTTTGATATTATCATAGGCCCTGCCCGTGAGGTAATTTATGACAAACAAACAGCGGTAAGAGCGGCAAAGAGTATTTCACACGAACTCACACAAAAAAAGAAAATCATTAAATCATTAGAGCAAGAGGAGACTTGGCAGCATCTGTTGGAAAAAGTATCGGAACACGTAGATATGCTTTCAGGGGGTATGTTCTTCGAATCATCTGAACTTTATATCTCCCATTTGTATCCATCATCGCTATGCAGTATATTAGATTATTTTTCTAATAGGGCATTAACTGTCTTTGTAGAGCCCGGGAGAATTAAGGAAGCACAGAAAAATGCTGCATATGAGATACAAGAGGGTTTTAAAGGCTTATTGGAGAGGGGAGAAATTCTAGCTTCACAAGCAAATATCTACTACAACCCATTTGATATTATTGAACAAATCAAGAAATTCAAGACAGTATTTCTTGCCATGCTACCTAAAATACCGCCGGATTTTGAGCCTAAAGGCCTTTACTCATTTAAATTTCAGTCTATGACTCGATTCTATGGCAAATTAGATTTACTGGTAGATGAGATATCTCGATTAAAAAGAAAGAAATA
>DUTQ01000208.1 GCA_012841995.1 Thermoanaerobacterales bacterium
AATGATAATATTCACTTTATGTTATATATGGGGGTAGAGATTTAATTATGGACATGAAGCAAATAAGGGAAACTGCACGGGAAAAGATGAAAGGTTATTGCAGGGTATGTCGTTTTTGCGATGGAGTTGCATGTGCTGGTGAAGTTCCCGGAATGGGTGGAATAGGCACAGGTTCGTCATTTAGGGCAAATATAAAAGCTCTGGAAAATGTCAAGATAAATTTGAGAACACTCCATGATGCAAAAGCTCCCGATATCTCTTTTGAATTGTTTGGCAAAAAGTTATCAATGCCGATAATTTCTGCACCAATTACCGGGGCAACATATAATATGGGAGGAGCATTAACTGAAGCGGAATTTATACAAGCAGTAATTTCCGGGAGCAAAGATGCAGGAAGTATTGGCATGTGCGGTGATGGCGGAAATCCGGTTTTTTATGACTCCGGCCTTCAAGCAATAAACCAAGAAGGCGGACACGGTATAGCCATAATAAAGCCGCGAGAAAACCACAAGGTATTGGAAATGGCAAAAAGGGCAGAATCCATAGGAGCTATGGCGGTAGGTACTGATGTCGATGGTGCAGGGCTTGTGACCATGGCCCTGATGGGCCAGCCTGTAGGCCCAAAGACATGTGAAGAACTAAAACAAATAATATCGGTCTCAAACATTCCCTTCATAATTAAAGGCATAATGACCCCTGATGAAGCTGAAATGGCGTGTGAAGTTGGGGCTGATGCCATAGTAGTATCAAACCACGGCGGGAGAATACTCGACGGCACACCAGGTGTTGCTCAAGTGCTACCATCTATAGCACAAAGAGTTAAAGGTAAAATAACAATTTTAGCCGATGGTGGTGTCCGTTCAGGCACAGATGTATTAAAATACCTTGCCCTTGGTGCTGATGCAGTATTAGTTGGCAGGCCCATAATAGTAGGGGCATTTGGCAGCGGACGTGAAGGTGTAAAATTGGTATTGGAAACCATAGCAAATCAACTCAAACAAGCTATGATACTGACAGGCTGCAAAAACCTACAATATATCAAAGAGACGGTTTCAGTGATATATTAAGCTAGCTTTTCATTAATAAAATTTAAAAAGGGATGATTTACATGAAAAAAGTTTTTCGCGAACCATTTAATGGAATATCCCACCTCATAGGAGCAATCCTTTCTACATGGGGCCTTGTGGCATTATTGAAGAGGGCTAATCTGTATGGGACTAGCTCACACATTATCGCTTTTGCTATTTTCGGCGCAAGTCTCATCATGCTTTACACCACAAGTGCTATCTATCACTTGGTCAACGCATCTGAAGAAGTGATAAATATATTAAGACATCTCGACCATATGATGATATACATTTTAATCGCCGGCACTTACACACCATTTTGTGTAATAGCATTTGGCAGCAAGGGAACAAGCATACTAATCGCAATTTGGGTTCTCGCAATCATAGGAGTGGTAACAACAGGGTTTTGGCTTAATGCACCACGATGGTTTTACACACTAATTTACCTTGTTATGGGTTGGCTCATCGTGGTAAAAACCCCACTGACCATAAGGACAATTGGAATGTCTGGATTTGGGTTGCTGCTTGCAGGTGGAATATTATACAGCATAGGAGCATTTATATATGCAACAAAGCGGCCCAAAATTGCATCAAGTGTATTGGGTTTTCACGAGATATTTCACCTGTTCATAATGGCGGGAAGTTTCTGTCATTATTGGGCAGCGCTGACAAAATTAATTTAAATCAAGCTAAAGGAATGCAACAGGTGCAATGCGGTGCGCTGGGGCCGGTCTACATCAGACGCATGGCATATATGTGTGCCATGGACTGTCCCCTTGCACCTGCCACGGTATATCATGTGACATAGAGGAGGAGTGGTATGTTTAGAGAAATGAGAAAGAAAGATAGGCAACTCCCACGCCAAGAGGGATTGGATATATTGGAAAATGGTGAATACGGCATCCTGGCAACAGTTGGTGATGACAGGTATCCATATGCTGTTCCGGTAAACTATGTCTACACTTCTGGCCATATCTATTTTCACTGTGCCACCGAAGGGCACAAATTAGACAACATACATTTCAATAACAAGGTCTCCTTTTGTGTTGTTAATAAAAGTGAAATTGTACCTGAAAAATTTACAACAAAATACAAAAGTGTAATAGTTTTTGGAAAAGCCGACTTAGTAACTGGAGAGGAAAAAAGAGAAACTCTAAAAAAACTCATAAACAAATATTCGCCAGAATATGAAGAAGTCGGTCTTAAATACATAGAAAAGGAATTTGAAAGAGTTTCGGTAGTTAAAATCCATGTGGATACCATTACCGCGAAAGGCAATTAGTTTAGAATATGAAAGAAGATTGTTGTTCCAATCCCGCAATTGAAGCAAGGTGCAACCAAACCGCCCCCACTGCATCCTAAAACTACTATAGAGATGTTCTGTGGGGTGAGAGGATAAGAGGGCAAAAGTGCAGCCTGTAAAAAAGGGCTTTGAAAATTATAGCCATATTGTCATATTAAAAGGACTAAAAATAGGGGCCTTGGTTATCCCGGACCCCCAGCTTTCAGGATTAAAAGAAGCTAAAAACGTACATACTCGATTTATACATTGAACCTGAAGACTACCACGTCTCCATCTTTCATCACATACTCTTTTCCTTCCGAGCGAAGCAGCCCCTTCTCTCGTACGGCTAGCTGACTGCCACATGCTATAAGGTCATCATAGTGCACTACTTCTGCCCTTATAAAACCTCGTTCAAAATCGCTATGGATTTTGCCGGCAGCTTGGGGAGCCTTTGTTCCCTGTTTTATGGTCCAAGCACGGACTTCTTTTGGGCCTGCAGTAAGAAAGGTTATTAGCCCAAGAAGCTTATACCCAGCTTTTATAAGCTTGTCCAAACCTGCCTCTGAAAGCCCATACTCTGCAAGGAGCTCCTGTTTTTCTTCTTCGGAGAGCTCAGCAAGTTCTGCCTCTATTTTAGCACTTATTGTGACAACTTCAGCCTCTTCATTTTTTGCATACTCCTGAAGTTTTTTTACATATTGATTTTCGCCACCAGCTAGCAAATCGTCTTCCGAAACATTTGCCACATAAATAACAGGTTTAGATGTAAGCAAAAACATATTTTTTAATATTTGCTCCTCATCTTCAGAAAACTCCATAGAACGCACAGGCTTATTTTCCTCAAGCCCTTTCTTCACTCTTTCCAGAAGGGAAAGTTCTGCAAGATACTGTTTTTCCCCGGATTTAGACTGTTTTTGAACCCGTTCAATACGCCTCTCCAACAATTCCAGATCGGAAAATATGAGTTCAATATTAATCGTCTCAATATCCCTTATAGGGTCAATATCCCCATCTACATGGACAACATTTGGGTCTTCAAAACACCTTACAACATGTGCTATAGCGTCAACCTCCCGAATATGTGAAAGGAACTTGTTACCGAGACCTTCTCCACGGCTAGCTCCCTTCACAAGGCCCGCAATATCCACAAACTCTATGGTGGCATGTGTCACCTTCTCGGGGTTTTCCATTTCAGCAAGCTTTTTTAGTCTTTCATCAGGCACTGCCACAACTCCTACATTCGGTTCAATAGTACAAAAGGGATAGTTTGCGCATTCAGCACCTGCCTTTGTTATGGCATTAAAAAGGGTGCTTTTCCCAACATTGGGCAGCCCCACAATTCCAATCTTCATATTCATTTCTTCCCTTCATATCAAAAGATAATGTCTATATAAAAATATTTCAATATATAATTATATCAGTCCCGATAGACGTAAACAACAGCAAATTAAATCCCATCTGGAATAATCCCACTATAGAACTTTTATGAGGTGAAGATGATAGCTAATGATCACTCACTTTAAAGCACTTCGGTGGGCAACGGCACTTCTCCCATAAACTCGACCTATCATTCTAAAGCTTGGTCCTGCCCCTGCTGCGTTTGTTCCAAGCTTAAGAATGACAACGGCCTTGCTTAAAGGGATCATGCGCCGTTGCCTTCACCTTATACTTAAGTATATATATTATACATACTTTTGCAGCAAGCTAATCTCCTCACAAGTTAACTCACGCCACTGGCGCGAAACAAGGAAGTAGTATACT
>DUTQ01000029.1 GCA_012841995.1 Thermoanaerobacterales bacterium
TACCATATATGAAATGGTTTAAGGAGCAAGGGTGGGTAGTACATGCAGCATCGAACGGAAAAACAATACTACCTTACTGTGATTATAAATACCATAATGTTAAACGGCTTACGCACTGTTGGTAAGTGGTATTTATAATCACAGTAAGGTAGTATTGTTTTTCCGTTCGATGCTGCATGTACTACCCACCCTTGCTCCTTAAACCATTTCATATATGGTATATGAAATGACTGTAAATGACCATCAACTGTCGCTGTAAATAATATTTTTCTCAATAAAAATCATCCCCTAATATTACAGTTCATATTTACCAACGTCATTTTTTGCTA
This sequence comes from Thermoanaerobacterales bacterium, assembly GCA_012841995.1. Taxonomy (GTDB): domain Bacteria; phylum Bacillota; class Thermosediminibacteria; order Thermosediminibacterales; family Tepidanaerobacteraceae; genus DUTQ01. Next base: position 330 of record DUTQ01000029.1, read on the forward strand.
TAAAGATGATTATGTATTTTTATATTCATTTGTTAAAATATCTCTAAACTTCAATTTAATAATCATATAAAATCAATTTTCATTTTTGGGGATTTGTTCCACTATTTATTGGTTATATTTTTATATAATATTGGTGTTAGTATATAAGTGTGGACACGAAAAGTTTAACACGGTAGAATATTTTTATGAAAGGTGTGTGTTAAACGGTGTCCAAAAACGGTGTAAGATATTCCGACGAATTCAAACATCAGATTATTGAGCTATATCGCTCTGGCCAGCCGGTGCTGGAACTGAGCCGTGAATATGGCGTAGCAACAGTAACAATATATAAGTGGATAAAGCAGTTTTCTCCTGTAAAAGTGTCAGAGAATGAAGAAATTACTGCTAAAGAGTATTCAGCAATGAAAAAGCGCATTGCTGAACTTGAAATGGAGAATGAAATATTAAAAAAAGCTACCGCCATATTCGCAAGAAAACGATAGATGAAATTGTTGCATTCATCGAAAAATACAAAGCTCAATATACCGTAAAACTTATATGCAAAGCCTTAAAATTCCCCAGAAGCACTTACTATAAGGCTCTTCTTGGTGCACCCTCAAAACGCCAAATAGAAGCAGATAAGCTAAAAGCTGAAATAAAAGAGATATATACCAAAAGTAAATGCCGATATGGTGCTCCTAAAATCCAAAAGACATTAGAAAGCCAAGGAAAACATATCTCTCTTAAAAGAGTACAACGTTATATGTCATCTATGGGACTTCGCTCTATTGTGACGAAGAAGTTTCGCCCTCACTCCTACAAATCGGATGTAGAGGAGAAAGAGAACATTATCAATAGAGACTTTAAAGCTGCAACTATTAACGAAAAATGGTGCACTGACATTACATATATCCATACATCAAAAGATGGATGGACTTATCTTGCTTCTGTTTTGGATCTATATAGCAAAAAGATCATAGGCTATGCCTATGGTACTTCCATGACTGCTGAATTGGCAGTTAAGGCAGTAGAAAATGCATGCCTCAATGTTAAGGATACCAAAGGTATTATTCTACATAGTGACTTAGGTACACAGTACACAAGCCGTACATTCGAGGCTTATTTATCTTCCAAAGGTATTGTTCATTCCTTTAGTAGAAAAGGCAACCCTTATGACAATGCCTGCATTGAATCCTTCCATTCAGTATTGAAAAAGGAAGAAATCAACCATCATAAATACTATAATTTCAGTGCTGCTCGAAAAGCAATCTTCGAATATATCGAATCCTGGTACAATAGAAAAAGAATTCACAGTGCTATCAATTACATGACTCCACAGGCAGTATATGATGCTGCGCTTGCAGCGGTATAAATAGTTAAACTTTTTGTGTCTATTCTATTGACATAGGTCCAGTTGTATAAACATAACGAAACACAACTGTTTGTTTCCAATTTATTTGTTAAGCTATATAGAATCATGCAGTCCTAAGAAAATATCCCAACTATTATATTTCAATGATATACTATTTAATTCAAGATTTAGGGGCAATACTACAAAATTTTTCTTTTTTTGTTTAAAATATAGACTTTTCTTTAATAAATTTTGGGGAGTATTATATTTATTAA
>DUTQ01000209.1 GCA_012841995.1 Thermoanaerobacterales bacterium
CCTTTTTACCTGAGAGCTTCACGGCAAACTTCCGCTTACTCCTTCGGTGCCCAATCGGGTCTCTCCCATATCCTTCATTCATTCCAAATTATTCACTTTTGTACTTGATATTATACTATATATTTTTTGAATTGACAAGAGATTTAAACACATAAGATTTAATCAATGGCATTCAATATCTCCTGAGCCATTTCACATCTGCCAACACTCCACTTAGCACAGTTTTTGCAAGATTTGTGTTGCATAAGATATTTAGCAGGGTACTTAATTTCGCCACACTTTTCGTAGTCTTGACAACTTTCTGCTACAATAATAGTCTGTTCCGGGCTCATTATTATCCCCCTTATGGTTTTTTCATCATTATTATAGCACATTAATACGCATTATGCTACTCTATTTCAATTGTTTTTATTTTGTATTTCCTTCCAACATGAACGAGTATAATGGAAAAGATATTGTTGTGCAAAACCAGCAAGATCGCCAAAACGATTTTCTGCATATTCCTGAAGTTTCGAGATTGGCATCTGCTTACCGGAAAAATAAATGTGTTCAAGTACTCTTTTAATCCAAACATCAATAGGAAAGGCATCAAACTTTCTCATGGAAAAAAGCAAAATGCAATCTGCAACTTTTTTGCCAACTCCGGGCAATTGTTTTAACTGTTTGCGAATCTCCTTAGTGGTAAGTTTGTGTAGATTGAAAATATCTACTTTGCCGTCTGCTATCATGCAAGATGTTTCCTTTATATACTTCGCCCTATAGCCGCACCGAGTTTGCCTGATCTCATCCTCTGAAAGCCCTGCTAATCTTTCAGGCACTGGGAATGTGTAATAGATTTTCTCATTAAATTGAATCTGATCTCCATAGCTTTCACAAAGTCTTCTAATCGTATTTTTAATATTTCTAATGCTGTTATTTGCGGAAATGATAAAAGATATGGTGGTTTCCCATGGATCCTGATGCAAGATTCTGTTTCCAGTGCAAAAATTGACAGCAGGCTGGAGCTCTTCAAAACACAAAAGCTTTTTTTCAATACTGCTATAATCTCTGTCTAAGTCAAAATAATCTCTTATTTTATATTCATTTTCTTTTTTTAAATTTGAAACTATCTCAAGATTATCTCCAGTCTGTCTAGCATTTATCACCGCATTTCCTATGACCCCTAAATACTCGCCATCATTTGTCTGTTCCCATCTAAAGGCCTGTCCACCATCCGCGATAGCCTCAAGATCAAAAGGTACCACATCTTTAAATGTCAATATTGTCGGTTTACTCAATGTATCTCCCACCTAACTACTTTAGCTTATTTAAAAAATACGGCATTCCCATTGTAAAGAGAATGCCGTAACTTTGTTTTTAAAATGCTATTTATACTTTTCCCACTTTAGAACTTCCGAAAGTTGCTTTTTGCTTCTTTCAGCAGTTTTATCAGAATAGCCCAGAGAAATAAGTGAAATTAAGGTGTAGTTTTCAGGTACATTTAAGAATTCCCTCACATCTTCAGCATATTCCTTGCCATTGCCAGCTACCCAGCACGAATCGATACCGTAAGATTTGGCTGCGATAATTATATTTTGGGTTGCTGCACTTCCGTCTTCTAAGAAATATTGTTGATCTCTCTCGCAAAATACTGCAACACATGCAGCTGCATCTGCAATAAACTTGCCATGAGTGGCCAAATTTGCCAATTGTTGCTTTCCTTCCTGTTCGGTAACAACTACAAACAGCCAAGGCTGAATATTTCTCGCACTCGGAGCAAGCCTTCCACAATCTATGATGTCTTCAAGGATTTCGCGAGATATAGGTTTTTTAATATATTCTCGAATGCTCCTTCTCTCTTTTAGCAACTTAACAACCTCATTCATTTTTCCGCATACCTCCCTTACATATTTTTAGACGAGAATATTATGAAATAACTTTCTCGACTCCAATTTGCACCTGGTGTTCGTTTATATTCAATTTCTTGCTGAAACTTTGCTCTGGTGGTGTAATGTTCTCCAATGATAAGGCAAGGGTATCTTTGGCTATTTCGTTGCCATGCTTTTTCATAACCTCATCTATTGTTTCATCACCCTTGTAGTATAGATGTATTTTATCTTCTACTTCAAATCCGGCTTCTTTTCTCATATTCTGTATTTTGCTGGTAAGTTCTCTTGCAGTTCCTTCCAATAACAGCTCATGTGTCAAAGTAGTGTCTAGGACTACATAATATCCGTTTTCACCTTCTGCACAAAATCCTTCCTTATCTTGGGCTCTTACATCTAACTCGTCTTTCGCTATAGTTATAGATTGTCCATTAACTTCTATAACAACTGCACCTTTTTCATCTGCTTCATTTATCAGTTTTGTAGCATTTGCCGATGAGATCTGTTTTGCTATCAAAGGCATTAATTTGCCGTATTTTGGCCCAAGCAAGTCAAATCTTGGCTTAACAGTATAAGTGAAGTATTCCTCTGCCACATGGATATATTCAATCTCTTTTATGTTCAGCTCTTCTTTTATGATATCAGAAAGATCGGACAGGAGCTTTTCTTCGTCTGTATTTTTTAACTGAACCATTAGTTTTTTAAGTGGCTGACGGTTTTTTATCTTTGCATTGTTCCTAGCTGCCCTACCTAGTTCAACAATTTTTCTTGCTAGTTTCATCTTTTGTTCTAATGTTTTATCAATCAGGTCTTCGTTTACCTCCGGGTAATCGCAAAGATGTATACTCATAGGTGCATCAGGGTAGATGCCCTTAACAAGATTCTGATACAATTCTTCAGTTATAAATGGAACAAAAGGTGCCGCCATCTTTATAAATGAAACTAACACTTCATACAAAGTAAGGTATGCTCCCTTTTTATCATCATCCATATCGGATTTCCAGAAGCGCTCACGACAGCGGCGCACATACCAGTTACTTATGTCATCTACTAAATCCTCAAGAACCCTTGCCGCTCCTGTGATGTCAAGGCTGTCTAAATCTTCTCTTACCTTTTTATTTACACTATTTACTCTGGAAAGCAACCAGCGATCCATTTCACTTCGGTCTTCAGGTTTGAGCACATATTTTTTGGGATCAAATCCATCAATATTGGCATAAAGCACAAAAAATGAATATACATTCCATAATGTGCCAAGAAATCTCCGCTGTGCTTCACTTACTGCATCCTGGTAAAAACGGCTTGGACTCCACGGTGGGCTTCCTGCATATAGATACCAGCGCATAGCATCAGCGCCCTGTTCATTTAAAACCGTCCAGGGATCCAGCACATTGCCTTTGTGTTTACTCATTTTTAATCCATGTTCATCCAAAACATGCCCCATAACCAAGACATTCTTATATGGTGATTCATCGAAAAGCAGTGTTGATATGACAAGCAGACTGTAAAACCATCCGCGGGTCTGATCGATTGCCTCAGCTATAAAATCTGCAGGGAAATGTTGTTTAAAGTATTCCTCATTTTCAAAGGGATAGTGATACTGTGCAAAAGGCATTGAGCCAGAATCAAACCAGCAATCGATTACTTCCGGCACACGCCTCATGTCTTTTTTACACTCTGGGCATATTAATGTAACCTCATCTACATAAGGCTTGTGAAGTTCTATATCGCCAATTGGTTCTTTGCTCATCTGTTTTAATTCATCTATACTCCCTACAGCATGCTGATGGCCACAGCTTTCACATGTCCATATATTAAGAGGTGTTCCCCAATAACGCTCACGGCTTAAACACCAATCTATGACATTTTCAAGGAAGTTTCCAAAACGCCCTTCTTTTATATGTTCTGGAAGCCAGCCTATTTTTTCATTTATCTCTAAAAGTCTATCCTTAACAGCCGTAGTCTTTATAAACCAACTCTTGCGTCCATAATAGAGCAATGGTGTGTCACATCTCCAGCAAAACGGATAGCTGTGAAGATATTCCTCCGCCTTATAAAGAAGTTTACGCTGCTTTAAATCCTTTATAATGTCCCTGTCTGCGTCTTTCACAAAAACACCAGCCCAATTAGTCACCTTTTCAGTAAATTCTCCCTGGACATTGACCGGTTGAAAAACAGGTAGGCCATATTTGTGACCAATCCTAGAGTCATCTTCACCAAATGCAGGAGCCATGTGAACTATACCAGTTCCATCGTCAAGAGTTACAAAATCTGCCTCTACTACGTAAAATGCCTTGTCACTCTCACCTTCAAAAAACGGAAAAACCGGGGTGTATTTTTTGTCTAAAAGCTCTTTGCCAGTCATCTTCTCAATTACTTCGTATTCTCCATCCAGTACATGTAGTCTTGCTTCTGCTAAAATCAGTATATCGTCATTGTGTTTCACTTTAACATAGGTATAATTATTCTTTACCGCAAGAGCCACATTAGAAGGAAGTGTCCACGGAGTCGTTGTCCAAACCAGAAAATACGTATTTTCCTCTCCTACTACAGGGAACTTTACATAAATCGACGGATCTTTGACTTCTTTATATCCCTGTGCTACCTCATGGCTAGAGAGGGATGTGCCGCAGCGTGGACAATAAGGAACTACTTTATTGCCTTGATATAAAAGACCCTTGTCCCATATTTTCTTTAGCGCCCACCATACGGATTCAATATAGCTATTGTGATAAGTAACATAGGGATTGTCCATGTCAATCCAAAATCCTACTCGCTCCGTCATCTTTCTCCATTCGCGCTCATAAGTAAAAACACTGTTTTTACACTTTTTAATGAACTCTTCAACACCATATTCTTCGATTTCAGGCTTACCACTTATGCCGAGTTGTTTTTCCACTTCCAGCTCTACCGGTAGCCCATGTGTATCCCAACCAGCTTTGCGCTCAACCTTATATCCATTCATAGTCTTATATCTGGGTATAAGGTCTTTTACTACACGTGTAAGGACATGTCCAGCATGTGGCATACCATTTGCTGTGGGTGGGCCCTCATAAAATACATAATTAGGGGAATCTTTTCTGTTTTCAATGCTTTTCTCGAAAATTTTATTTTCCTTCCAATAGTCGAGGATTTTTTCTTCAATTGAAGCGAAATTCATAGTTGGTTCGACTTTTTTAAACATCATAAGCCTCCTAAATCAAAATTACATTAAATACAAATAAAAAACTCGCCCCAAAAAGGGACGAGATATCTCCCGTGTTACCACCCTAATAGGTGGAAGTAAAATCTCGCCTTATCCACCTACTCTTTTTGATAACGGCAAATGCCGACAAAACTTACTCCAAGCGTTTCAGCTTTGCACTCATGGATGATGTTCATCAGCCTTTCCCCTCTTGGGCTCACACTATCCCCAAATCGCTGTCTGGTTTAAAGGTAGATTACTCTTCCATTCATCGTTTTTTGCAAGTATTATTAATCATGCTCATTTTTAAATGATAGCGCATTTTGTGTTTATTGTCAATTAGCGCTTATCGTTATCTTACCGCGTTTTGTTTGACACTGTATGTTTATAGTAATATAATGTGAATGCTAATTCATATTATATTTGATTAAACTAATTCGAAAAGGGGTCTCTAAAGTTGCCTAAAATTATTAGGGATGTTAAAAAAGATATATTTCTGTCTGCTATGCAGCTTTTTTGTGAGTTTGGATATGATGGTGTAGATATGAAGATGATTGCAGAAAAATGCAATATAGCTGTTGGAACCCTTTATAATTATTATCCTAATAAAAATGAACTTTTTTTAAACATACTAAAAGTCAGCTGGGAAGATACATTCTTAAAGCTAAATAAAATTAATATGCTTAACATGCCTTCTAAACAAAAAATGAGAAAGTTCATTGAAGTAATTTACAACACAATAGAAAAAAGAAGAGGGATTGGCTGGGAAGTCAAAAAAACAAAAAGGTGCACTCATCCCAAAAAAGATAATAACATAGGACAGTTCATGCAAGTACTTTTCACAGATATGAGTACTCTGATTAGTTCTATGGAAAAAAAAGATAAATATCAACATGATCCAAGCATTGACATTAAATTGAGTGAGATACTCCTTGTATCTACAGTAATCATGGTTGACGCCCATCCACAAGAAAAACAAAAAAACATAGATTACCTGTGTGATTTAATTAATACATTTATTCTTTAGACCATATCTTTATATGATTTCCGTCCCTCTAAATGCTCAGCATTTTTAATCGCCCTTACTACAGCTTTTGCCATTACTTCAGCAGCCAATGCCCCTACTATAGATATATCAGCATCTATCTTGCCAGTTGAAAGGCAAAAAATTGTGTCTCCATCAGACATGGTATGCACTGGCCTTATTGTGCGGGCATAGCCGTTATGAGCCATAGATGCCACCTTGCTTGCACCTGCTTTTGAGAGTTTTGCGTTAGTAGCAATAGTTCCTATTGTTGTATTTGCCCCAAATCTTGCACTGCCATCAAATCCATTTTTTATCAGGCTAATCGTATCTGCAAAACTATTTTTTTCTTCATTTAAAGCCCCCGCGATGATCTTTCCTGTATCCGGGTCTACTACATCACCTAAACAGTTTACTATAACTATTGCCCCAACAACCAAATCCTTTACCGTAATCGATGCAGTACCTAGACCGCCCTTCATAGCAAACTCATCACCTAATATTTTCCCTACCGTAGCACCCATGCCTGCACCTACATTTCCCATCATTTCATTTTTTGTAGTTGCATTAAGGCAGGCCCTATATCCCATTGCCAAATCAGGTCTTCTCTTGTGGTCGCCTATTGTAAGATCAAAAATTACAGCACCAGGCACAATAGGGACCTTGGCAACTCCTACATCAAAACCCACACCCTTTTCCTCAAGATACTTCATAACACCTGATGCGCCATCAAGGCCAAAAGCACTTCCACCGCTCAAATAAACAGCGTGTACTTTTTCTACCATGTTCTTTGGGCATAAAAGATCCGTTTCTCTAGTTCCAGGAGCTCCGCCGCGGACATCTACGCCAGCTGTAGCTCCTTGTTCACACAAAATAACGCTACAGCCTGTCACTGCATTAACGTCATGTGCGTGCCCTACTTTTATACCCTCTACATCGGTGATAGTGTCCATTGGAGACTTCCCACCTTTCAATTTTTTCAAGTTTAACTTGCCTATTTGTGTTACATTATTTACAACTCATAACCATTTTCGTAATCTCATCAGCTATTTTATAATCAGGCAAAACGGCATCGACACATCCTGTATCATATGCCGCCTTGGGCATGCCATATATAACTGATGTCTCCTCATCTTGTGCAAGCACAAAACCGCCATTGGCCTTTACAGCTTTGACACCATCGGCACCATCTCTGCCCATACCTGTGCAAACACAGCATAATAGACCATCTCTATATACGTTTGAGGCTGTAGTGAATAATTTATCTACCGCTGGCCTCACTCCATGTAAAGGTGGAGTCTTATCAAGCAAGATTTTATTTCTATCTACCGTCATATGAAAACCACCTGGTGCAACATATACATTTCCAGGCAAAATCTCATCATTGTTCTTTGCTTCAACTACATTTAGCGGGCTTTTGCTATTTAATCTTTCTGCAAATGCCTTAGTAAATCCCGCAGGCATATGTTGAACAATAAATATGGGTACATTAAATTCTGGTGGGAACCTTGTCACAATATCAAATAATACCCGAGGCCCTCCAGTAGAAGCACCAATTGCTACAGCTGTAATTTTTTTAACTGTTGGCAACTTTTTGCGTTGTTCTCTTTTTTCAATAGGAATTGTTTTTGTCTTACTCGATTTTTCTTTACATGCTGCCGCATACCTGATCTTTTGTATCAGCTCTGTTTTCAAATCTTCAGTCTTAAAATTTAAACCGGAAGGCTTTTGTATAAAATCAAAAGCACCTTTTTCCAAGGCTTCTAATGTAATAGCTGATCCTTCAGATGTCAAGCCACTCAACATAATCACTTGAGTGTTTACAGTTCCCTGTATTTCGCTTAAAACCTCTAAACCATTCTTGCCCGGCATCTCCACATCTAATGTTACTACATCAGGATTTAATTCTCTTATTTTATCCAAGGCAATCTGGCCATTTCTTGCACTTCCAACCACTTTCTTTATCCAAAATCAATATCTCCTGCTATGTTTTCCTCTGCCATTCTTATCTTTAAAATTATTAAAAGCCTAAATTTATTTTCAATCATCTTGCCCCTTCTACTATCTTTACAAAGGAATCAGCATCAAGGCTGGCTCCACCAACTAAG
>DUTQ01000210.1 GCA_012841995.1 Thermoanaerobacterales bacterium
AAATCTAACCTGTCTGTATGGAGTATGATAGAGTGCTAAATCAGAAACAATTGTCTAAATATGATGAGTTACTTAAACTCCGATGTAAACATATGCCTGTAGCTTATATTACCGGAGAAAAAGAATTCTATGGGATCAAATTTCATGTAAGCCCGGGTGTACTTATACCAAGGCCAGAGACGGAATTTTTAGTGGAAAGATCTCTAGAAGTAATTTCTAAAATTAAAGAGCCAAAAATTGCTGACATATGCTGTGGCAGTGGGGCAATTGCAGTGGCCATTGCTTATAACAATAAGTATTCTTCGGTATATGCTTCAGATATTTCACAAATTGCAGGCTGCTTGACAAAAAAAAACGCTGCAAGACATAATGTCAATGAACGAGTTTTTTTCATGCAAGGGGATTTTTGGGAGCCCTTTAAAGCAAATCAAATAGAAGAGCTGGATTTAATCGTATCAAACCCCCCCTATATACCAACTTATCAAATAAAAGAACTTCCACCAGATGTAAGCCATGAGCCAAAACTGGCATTAGATGGCGGCGAAGATGGGCTGGAAGCATACCGTCACATAATTTGTGATGCACCCGTGTTTTTAAAGACCGGAGGCCAAATGATACTTGAAATTGGGTGGAATCAGGCAAAAACCGTTTCAAACATGCTCAAATCAGCAGGGTTTAGCAATATTTACATACAAAAAGATTATGCAGGTTTTGATAGAGTTGTGTCTGCTATTTATTCCCAGTAAGCGACATTTATAGTATAATAATAAATGGCACCTAAACTATTTATATAGCGTTTGTTTTAGGATTAGCCACATTTTATTTAAATGGTGATAAAAATGGAAACTATTCGAAAAAAACTCAGTCCCAAAGAGCTTTTGCTTATGTTTTGGGCTTTTTTTAAAATTGGTGCATTTACATTAGGTGGCGGCTTTGCTATGATTCCTCTTATGAAGGTGGAAATGGTAGATAAGCAAAAGTGGATAAAAGAAGAGGAGTTTTTAGATATAATCGCTATTACCCAATCTGCTCCAGGTGCAGTTGCAATAAATTCATCTATATACATAGGCTATGAGCTGGCAGGCTTTCTCGGGTCTTGTATAGCTACACTGGGAACAGTTCTTCCATCTTTCCTTATAATACTTTTTATTGTGCTGTTTTATACAGACATAAGCTCAAATACATATGTCAGGAAGGCATTTAGAGGTATTTATCCGGCAATAGTTGTGCTTATTATGTCAGCTGCTGTTAACTTGAGAAAAGCAGCATTTAAGCATACATATGGCATAATAATATCAGCATGTGCTCTGATTGCCTTACTGGTTTTTGATATCCACCCCATTATTGTAATAATTGTTGCAGGGCTTACTGGATTTTTTATACATGAAAAAGGAGCTCAAGATGACCTGGGGGGAAATAAATAGATGATTTATTTACAGCTTTTTTTGACCTTTTTTAAAATTGGTGCATTTAGTTTTGGCGGCGGCTATGCAATGATACCCCTTATCCAAAAAGAGATAATAGATATTCACCATTGGCTTCCCATAGAACAATTTTTAGATATAATTGCCGTTTCTCAAATGACTCCAGGGCCTATAGCAATAAATGCCGCCACTTTTGTGGGATACAAAGTAGCAGGGATTGGCGGATCACTTGCTGCTACACTTGGTGTTACGGCTCCGTCATTTCTGATAATACTCATCATTGCATTTTTAATCATGAAGTTTCGCCATGTTTCATGGCTCGATGCATTTTTCATCGGAGTAAGGCCTGCAGTAATTGCACTTATTATCCAGGCAGCCTACTCTGTTGCTAAAAATTCGTTTTCAGGTGTAAGGGATATAATAATAGCTGTAGCCGTTTTTTGCGGCCTATATCTGTTAAAAATCAACCCATTGCTTATTATTGCTATGGCGGCGCTTCTTGGGATTGCCTTGTATTAAAA
>DUTQ01000211.1 GCA_012841995.1 Thermoanaerobacterales bacterium
AATAAAAAGACCGGGCTTATGGATCTGGATGATCTACAACAAAAAATATCGGAAAATACAACTGCAGTTTACTTTGAAAACCCATCATATCTGGGCTGTATAGAGGTGCAAGGTGAAGTCATATCGGAAATGGCACATAAATTGGGAGCCATATCAATAGTGGGAGCAGATCCTATATCCCTCGGAGTACTAACGCCACCTTCAAACTATGGAGCAGATATAGTGTGTGGCGATATACAGTCACTGGGCATCCATATGAATTATGGAGGAGGATTAGCTGGCTTTATTGCCACAAGGGATGAAGAAGAGTATGTAGCTGAGTTTCCCTCAAGGCTTTTTGGAATAACTACCACAGAAGTAGAAGGCGAATGGGGTTTTGGAGATGTATACTATGACAGGACTTCCTTTGCCAAAAGGGAACAAGGCAAGGAGTTTGTAGGGACAGCTTCAGCCCTTTGGGGTATCGCAGCCGGGGTTTACCTTGCACTTATGGGTCCTCAAGGCATGCAGGAAATAGGTGAAGTGATAATTCAAAAATCCACATATGGTGCAAAAAGGCTTTCAGAGCTTAAAGGTGTGAAAGCTCCTGCACTAAAAAGTGCCCATTTCAAGGAATTTGTAGTAGATTTTAACGATACAGGCAAAACAGTCAGACAAATAAACAGCACACTACTACAAAAAGGGATATTTGGAGGCAAAGACCTTTCACAAGATTTTCCCGAATTAGGGCAGAGTGCACTGTATTGTATTACCGAAATACACACAAAAAATGACATAGACAATCTGGTAGATGCCATAAGTCAATGTCTATGTTAGTGGAAAAGGAGGCTATTACTTTGCTTGAAAATAAAAAGACGAAATTGCGCAACTTTCATCAAGCCAGATGGGATGAACCAGTAATTTTTGAGTTGAGCACAGAGGGCCAAAGGGGCATATTAGTGCCGAAAGCAGAACAGGGAATACGGGACATGGCAGGAGATGGAAAGGACATTATTCCCGAACAAATGCGCCGAAAGCAGGCTCCAAAGCTTCCGGAACTATCTCAGGCACAGGTTTTAAGACATTATCTGCATCTTTCACAGCATACATTAGGAGCTGATGTCAATACCGAGATAGGGCAGGGGACGTGCACAATAAAATACAGCCCAAAGATCAATGAGCAGTTTGCGGCATCTCCCAAAGTTACTGAACTTCATCCATATCAGCATGAAGATACAGTCCAGGGAATACTTGAGATTATTTACAAAACAGAGCTTTTTTTGAGAGAAATATCAGGTCTTGATCGATTTACTTTTCAGCCAGGTGGAGGTTCTCAGGCACTACTTGCCATTCCTTCAATGATTCGCGCATATCACGAATCAAGAGGTGAAGGAGAAAAAAGGAATGAAATCATAACAACGATATTTTCACATCCGTCAAATGCTGCTGCAGCAGCTGTAAAAGGTTTTAAGATCATCACACTTTACCCTGATAAAGATGGGTATCCTGATGTTGAAGCATTAAAAAACGCCATATCAGATCGCACTGCAGGCCTTATGATAACAAACCCTGAAGACACCGGGTAATCGGGTAAACTCCGTAATCCT
>DUTQ01000030.1 GCA_012841995.1 Thermoanaerobacterales bacterium
GGAGTTCTCACAGTAAATTTATGTGATAAAGTTAAAAAAGTAGTAGCTGTAGAAAAAGATAAGAATCTGATTCCTATAGTGGCAGATTTGACCAAAGATTTAAAAAATATTTGTTTATTGCAAGAAGATGTGTTAAAATTAAATATGGAAAAATTAAAGAGGGAATACTTTAGTGGTAATTTTAAGGTAGTAGCAAATCTACCTTATTATATTACAAGCCCAATGATAATGAAGATTATTCGAAACCGCCATATGATAGAAAATGCTGTGCTAATGGTGCAAAAGGAAGTTGCACAGAGGATTGTTGCACCTCCAGGCAAAAAGGATTATGGCATCCTTTCCATTGCAGTACAGCTTTTTGCAGATACCCATATAGTGTGTGATGTCGATAGAACGTCTTTTTTACCACCTCCGCGGGTGGACTCATCAGTGGTTAAAATAAGTCTTGAAAAAAACCCGGATAAATTACCTGAAGATGAAGAATTATTTTTTAAGGTTGTGGAAGCCGCCTTTAGCCAACGCCGAAAGACTATAAGGAATTCTTTAAAAAACTGCTTAAGGCTGCCCAAGGTTACAGAAGATGTATTAGATAAGGCCCTTTATCAGACTGACATTGATCCTATGCGCCGAGGCGAGACTCTTTCCATTGAAGAATATATTTTGCTTGCTCAAAATATTAAACATAATATTGAAAGACAAAATTAAAGTGCTACAAGGGGTGGAACAACTAGATTTTTACATAAATCTTAAAAATATAAGGACGGGATTAAAAAATGTTTTTCGTAAGCCCTACAAAAGGAAGATTGACTTTATCAGAGGTTGTAAAAGACATAGTAGTGTTTATGGAAGAAGAGCCGTCTGCCCCTTATAAACTAATAATAGGCACCGACTCTCACACCAGGGATAATGTATGCTTTGTTACCGCAATAATAGTTCATCGCGTTGGCACTGGTGGGAGATATTATTATCGAAGGAAGTATATGTCCTATGTGAAAAGCCTGCGCCATAAAATTTTTACAGAGACATCTCTATCATTAGAAACGGTTACACGGCTAAAGGACGAATTGGCACATACAGGGTACAAAGACATGGATGTTGAAATCCATGTAGATATAGGAGAAAACGGCGATACCAAGGAACTCATCAGAGAAGTGGTTGGATGGGTTATGGGCAGTGGGTATAAAATCAAGATTAAGCCAAATGCTTGTGGCGCTACAAAGGTTGCCGATAAACACACAAAATAAAGCTAAAACCGGGGTATATACCCGGTTTTAGTATTTTTTCAGGATTTTTTCCAGAATGTCAAAGCGGCGGCCTGGATTATAACCTAAAAACTCTCTATAAAGGTATTTTCGGCTTCTTGGTTTATCGTTAAAATAATATAGAGCTTCAAGGGTGTCACCGATTATAGTATCGGCAATTTTTTTTGCGTGTGAGTAGTTTTTTATCTTAGATCCCAATTTATTTTGGTGTAAGTTCCCGGCAACATCTACCGAAAAACCATGTTTTACCGCAAAGGCAAGGACTACAGGTGGAACTGCAAAATCTCGAAAGTCCACGTGTTCCAAAAGACGCCGAGAAACCGCATGTGGACCATGTGAAGGGGTTGCTACTCCAACTTTTCTATATATGCCAAGACTCATATTCAAAAGAGCTCTAAATGTTAGGATTTGCTCTGTCAATTCATTGCCATAAGGCATATAAATATCAGGATAACAGTTTGTCATTGCAAGGTCAATGCCGTTGCTTATAATTGCAAAAACCAGGTCATTTACCAGGGCCAAAATGTCGCCTATCATGTCACCATCTACAAATACCACCGAATCAGCCCCTTGTTTAAATGCTGCGTATGCACCTATCGACCTAGGTATATCAATTCCAAGGGTTTGTTTGAAATAGAGGATTTCTACATTTGATCTCTTTAAAGATTTAATTTCCCTCATCGTATTATCAAAAGAGCCATTCACTACTACAATGACCTTTTCTATCTTTGTTTCACAAAGAAGTGTCACGACTTTCCCGATCCTTCCTTGCTCATTCCTTGCAGGAACCACGGCAATATTCATTTATTCCACCTCAATTGTATTATCCAACAGCAAATAACCACTAATTTTATATCAGATTAAGTGGCACTTGCTTTTTGGATAGTCTAACATTATCATCTGATGTGGTTTAATTTCATGCTCACATACCTCCCGCTACTTTCATATTATGTAATAAAGCCACTAGGGGTGAAATAAAGCAAAGGAAGGGAGGAACAAGCATGGCAAAAGTCAAGATAGGAGATGTGGTAGCTCGGATTTCATACAATAAAGATATCTTCTTTAAGATCATTGACATAAAGGAAGAGTTGCGATTAGCTGTTTTAAAAGGGCTTAACGTAAGAGTGATTGCCGATGCTCCTATTGACGATCTCGTAATACCTTCGCCTGCTGAAATTAGATCATATAAGCGAGATTATATAAAAAACTCTAACGAATGCCTCGAGAGAATCTTTTACCGCCGTGAACTGGAAAAACAGAAGCGTTTTTTGCGAAGAGTTAATGATAGTGGAGGTAATAGTTCATTTGATGTTCCTGGGGTAGTTCTTCACGTTGATGGTGATGAAGAATATTTGAACTTGTGTATTACAACATATAAGCAACTTGATATTCAGGCTTATGGGATCTGCCTTGCCGAAAGAGATCAACCAAAGAAAATGCATAAACTATTAGTAGAGCACAATCCAGATATATTGGTGATTACAGGTCATGACGGGCTTGAAAAGAATAGAAGGGATTTTAATGATATAGCAAGTTACAGGAACTCCAAATATTTCATTGAAGCAGTAAAGGCTGCAAGAAGGTATGAACCTTCTCGAGATGATTTGGTCATATTTGCTGGGGCTTGTCAGTCCCATTATGAAGGGTTGTTAAGGGCAGGGGCTAATTTTGCAAGTTCCCCACATAGAGTGTTTATTCACGCCCTTGATCCGGTTTTTATCATTGAAAAGGTTGCATATACTCCAATAGATAAGATTATTTCTGCAAAGGACGTAATAGATTCTACAATAACGGGAATAAAGGGCATCGGCGGAATAGAAACAAGGGGTAAATTTAGAGAAGGGCTTCCTCGCTCTCCTTATGAGTAACTAAATGGATGGTGGTAATGATGAGTTATGATAATGAAGCCTTGAACGTTAAATTATATGACAGTATAAAACAGGAAGCGAGAATATTGGAATTAGAAGACTATGTTGTAGGTGCCGTCGCGGCAGCCATGCCTCCTGAATTTCCACAAGAAGCCTTAAAGGCCCAAGCCATATGTTGTCGTACAATGGCGGTTAAGCGCATGGGCGTATTTGGTAAATCCGGCTGTAAAAGGCAGCCTGGTTTTGATTTATGCACAGACCCCTCCCACTGTCAAGGATTTATTGATGACAGCCAGTGTCAGAGACTTTGGGGCAGTCAATATGAGGAATATATACAAAAAATAAGGCGAGCAGTTAATGAAACGGCCGAAACAATATTAGTTTACAATGACAATGCTATAAATGCTGTTTATCATCCAGCATGTGGGGGATTTACGGAAGATTCGGAAAACGTATGGGGCAACAAGGTCAGTTATCTTAGAAGGGTTGAATGTATTTATTGCAAGGATTCCCCTTATTGGAAAAGCGAGGAGAACTTTTCAATAAAGGAATTAAAAAGAAAATTAGCTATTAATTTCGATGATGATCACTCAGACAAGAGGGAAATACCCGGATTTCTGGATAATATTGTATCTACTCCTTCTGGGAGAGTTAAAAAAATCACTATAGGAGATATGGTATTTGATGGAGATCAAGTGCGCAGCCTTTTAGGATTGCCTTCCACCAGGTTTTTTTGGAAAGTATCAAGCCTTTCGTTAACTGCAATGGGTAAGGGGAATGGGCTTGGTCTTTGTCAATATGGTGCTAGGGGAATGGCTTTATTGGGGTTTCCTGTTGATGAGATACTTAAATTTTATTTTACTGGAGTTGAGCTGAAAAGAATAGAAAAGCCCACATCAGCCAAACCGCTTGCTGGTAAAACCATAGTATTAGATCCGGGAAACGGCGGAGATGGTGGAAGTTCAGGGCCGATGGGCCTTTCAGAGGGATATGTAAATCTTGAGATAGCAAAGGCTGTAGCTTTTGAGGCAAAGAA
>DUTQ01000212.1 GCA_012841995.1 Thermoanaerobacterales bacterium
ATCCTTATAGGGGGTCTTGGAGTAGGTTTTTCATTATGTGAAGCACTTAAATATGACTTTATAGAAAAAGTGATAGTAGTAGAAATAGAACCAAAGATTATCGAATGGTATAACACCTATTTTTCGTCATTTATGGGGAATGCCAAAGAGGATCCCAGGGTAAAAATAATTAATGCGGACCTTATTGAATGGATGGCTAAAACCCAAACTAAATATGATGTAATATGTATGGATATCGATAATGGGCCGGAATGGACGGTTTTGGATAGAAATAAAAGCCTATACAGCTGTGAAGGTATTAAACAATTAATGAGACTATTAGATGATTATGGAACCCTTTCCTTCTGGAGTGCATCCAAATCCGAACAACTTGAAAGTCAATTGAAGGCATTTTTTAACAATGTTGCAGTATATCCGGTAAGTCACGATAGCGGAAAGCCAGACTTTGTTTATACAGCAAGTGCTGCCAAAAAATAAACAGCAAATCCCCTCAAAGTTTTGAGATGAAACTTTGAGGGGATTAATTAATATCCTCATTCTTAACAAATTAATAAGTTAAGCCTGAACCTAATTTACCTGGGTATTCTTTACTTTATATTTTGCTCCTTTATATGTCAAATATCCTCCTGAAAGGTTATATACCTTTTTAAAGCCATTAGCTTTCAATATCTTAATGGCTAAATATGCTCTTAATCCCACCCGACAGTAGACATAAATAGGGGTATCTTTTGGTACTTTAATTTCATTAATTCTGTCTCTCAATGCATCGAGTTCAATATTGATTGCCCCATTTATGTGTCCCTTGTCAAATTCAGCCGGTGTTCTTACATCAAGCAGATAGCCGCCATTTGCCACTATTTCATCAATCTCATTCCAGTGAACCATGTCATATACGTTGTCAGCTACATTGCAGGCAATATAGCCTAGTATATTTACAGGATCTTTTGCCGCGGAAAATGGAGGGGCATAACAAAGTTCCAGTTCAGGCAAATTGCGTATAGTGCCTCCCAGTCTAATGGCTGCAGCGATTACATCAATTCTCTTTTCAGTTCCTTCCCTACCGACTGCCTGTGCACCTAAAATCTTGCCACTGTCAGGGTCAAATAATAGCTTTAACGCGATGTTTGTTGCACCTGGGTAATATGAAGCATGATTTGGCCTGTGTGCATGGATTGCTTTATAATTTATGCCTTTGGCTTTTAACTGACGCTCGTTGTTTCCCACTGATGCCACTGTAAGATCAAACACCTTTAGCACTGAAGCCCCCAATGAACCATCATATGAAATATCAATGCCATTTATATGGTCTGCCACCAATCGTCCCTGCCTATTTGCAGGCCATGCCAGAGGGATTGCCGTATCTGTACCTGTAATAAAATCAGTTACTTGGATAGCGTCACCAATTGCATATATATCATCTATAACCTGGCCGGTTTTTTCGTCTATGGTCTGAAGCTGTTTTGTCGTTTTGATATGTCCCCGTCCTCCCAGAGCTAACCCGCAGGATTTTGCCAAGGGATTCTCAACAGATGAAACACTTAATTGTTTGCAAGGAATCTCTGGGGCTACACCAATTGATAAAATAATCATATCTGTATCAAGAGCAAGTCCGCTTTCAAGGATGACTTTGCAGCCATTATCTTTAAAGGAAGCTATGCCGTTACTTAGTATGAGGTCAACATCATGAGCATTGAGCTCCTGATGCACCAGCTGAGCCATTTCAAAGTCCAGTGGAGCTAAAACCTGATTCATTTTTTCAACAAGAGTGACTTTTATGCCGCGTTTAGACAAGTTTTCGGCCATTTCAACACCAATGAAACCGCCACCTATGACAACGGCAGATTTTGGCTTATTTTCGTCAATAAAATTGCGAATAGTGTCTGCATCTAGGATATTGCGGAGCACAAAGAGGTTTTTGGTTTCGTCTATGCCGTCTATATTAGGTCGTAAGGGTTTTGCACCGGGAGATAAAATTAAAATATCATAGCTTTCAATGTAAGTTTCGCCAGTCTTTATTTTGCGAACTGTAACGGTCTTTTTTTCTCGGTCAACATTTATTACCTCACTAAAATTTCGTATATCCAGATTAAAGCGTTTAGACATTCCCTCAACCGTTTGGACAAGTAATTTTTTGCGATCTTTGATAACATCGCCGATATAATAGGGAAGCCCACAGTTGGCAAAGGAGATATATTCGTCTCGTTCAAAGATTATTATTTCATCTTGCTCATTAAGCCTTCTGAGCCTTGCGGCAGCTGTGGCTCCGCCGGCAACTCCGCCTACTATTAATATCTTTCTCATAATGACTACCCCCTTATATTATTTTGATTGTTTCGAATATATAATTACTGAAAATTCACCAATCTCATATTCGTATATTATAGTGTTTGCATATATTTGTCAATATAGGCAGGAGGAGACGGATCTTGAGATTTATGATTTTTCCCCTTTGTTTAAGATTACCGCTATTAATAACAATGCTATGGGAATAAAAAAATTGTATGTCAAAGAAAATAATAGATCTACATTTGCTATATAATCCACCATTTCCACATAGTTATTAAAGTTGGTGATAGAAAGAACTGCAGTGATTATCCCCAGAGGCAATACTATCGGTCGGTAGTCCTGAAGCTCTAATAATTGGGCTGTTGATAGCACGGCAGCATAATACCATATGGCTATTTTAATGACAATTGTGCTGATCCATATCATTACAATGACAGCTTCCATTCTTTCAAAAAAACCTCTGACACTGATGTAAAATGATAAATAATAGGTGGGAAAACTGTGAAATGCTGAAACTTGACCAAATATGGCAAAAGAAATAATGACATTTGCCGTAAGAATAATACATAAAGTGAACACTGCCTTAAAACCTGCACTTCTGCATTTTTTATAATCATTGACATATGGCATAAATATTGCCAAAAATGCTACTTGGCTTATCCAATCCAAAGGTATTGTAGAACCGGCCAACACTGGTTTTACACCATTAGCCATCACTGGGAGAAGTCTCTTGAAATCCGCTTCTCCCAAAACGAT
>DUTQ01000213.1 GCA_012841995.1 Thermoanaerobacterales bacterium
ACAAAAAATAAAAGGATTTAAAAACTCTTTAAAAAACATTATTAGAAAGGAGCAAGTTTAAAAATGGGTTTAGTTGAAAATATTAGGGAAAAAGCTAAAGCATTGAAAAAAACTATTGTTTTGGCAGAAGGCACTGAAGAGAGAACCCTGAAGGCTGCAGCCGTAGTTCAAAAGCAAAAAATAGCGGATTTAATTCTGCTGGGAAATGAAAATAGAATAAAGGGTTTGGCTAAGGAGCTAAATGTTGATATTTCTGAAGCCAAAATTATCGATCCAGAGACATCAAATAAAACCGAAGAGTACGCTTCACTCCTTTTTGAACTCCGCAAACATAAGGGGATGACGGAAGAACAGGCTAGTGAACTTGCGAAAGATCCTGTATGGTATGGCACTTTAATGGTTAAAAACAAGGATGTGGATGGTATGGTAGCTGGTGCTATAACTGCCACAGGCGATGTTTTTAGATCCGCATTTCAGGTTGTAAAGACCGCACCAGGGATAGGAGTTGTTTCAAGTGCTTTTATAATGTTGGTACCTGATTGCGAATACGGTGCTAATGGGACATTGCTTTTTGCTGATTGCGCTGTAAACCCAAATCCAGATGCAAAACAATTAGCTGAGATTGCTATATCTTCGGCAGAAACTTGGAAGGCATTGGTGAATGATGACCCTAGAGTAGCTATGTTATCTTTTTCAACGCGGGGAAGCGCTAAACACGAAATGATTGATAAAGTTGTAGAAGCCGTAAAAATCGCCAAAGAGCAGGCGCCTGAACTATTAATTGACGGAGAATTACAGCTTGATGCTGCTTTGGTTCCAGAAATAGCAAATAGAAAAGCACCAGACAGTAAGGTTGCAGGTTGTGCAAATGTATTGATATTTCCCGAACTTGAAGCTGGGAATATAGGCTATAAGTTGGTTCAACGTCTTGCAAAAGCAGAGGCAGTAGGGCCAATAACACAAGGACTAGCTGCGCCTATCAACGATCTTTCAAGAGGCTGTTCTTCAGACGATATTGTAAATGTGGTAGCAATTACAGCTTTGCAAGCTGCAAACATGTAACTTTATTTATGTAAAATTTAAGGAGGATGTAAATTGAAGGTTCTTGTTATAAACTGTGGAAGTTCTTCATTAAAGTACCAGTTATTTAATATGAAAAATAAATCAGTTATGGCTAAAGGATTAGTTGAAAGAATAGGTCTTGAAGTAGGCATGTTAAAACATCAGCCAGCTGATAAGGATAAAGTTGAAATAAGTGAAAACATACCAAATCACCGGGTTGCGGTTAAAATGATGCTTGATGCACTTTTGGATAAAGACCATGGTGTAATAAAAGATGTTTCTGAGATTGGTGCTGTAGGGCATAGAGTTGTACACGGTGCTGAGAAGTTTTCAGGTTCGGTAAAAATTACGGATGAAGTAATGGACGTTCTCAAGGAGTGTGTTGAGATTGCACCTTTGCATAATCCACCCAACATAATTGGAATTGAAGCTGCAAAGGAGTTAATGCCTGATGTTCCAATGGTAGGTGTTTTTGATACAGCTTTTCACCAAACTATGCCTGAATACGCCTATATGTATGGCTTACCATATGAACTATACGAAAAATATTCAATTAGGAGATACGGTTTTCACGGAACATCACATCGCTTTGTTTCAATAGAAGCAGCGAAATTTGTAAACAAGCCCATAGAACAACTCAATATGCTTACACTTCATTTAGGTAATGGGTCAAGTATTTCTGCTGTAAAAAATGGGAAATCTATCGAAAATAGCATGGGTTTTACGCCTCTTGAAGGTATTGTTATGGGAACACGTTGCGGAAATATAGATCCGACAATAGTTGCATATATTATGCAAAAGGAAAATATACCTGTAGATAAAATTAACGATTACTTAAATAAAAAATGTGGAGTATTGGGTATTTCTGGAGTAAGCAGTGATTTTAGAGATATAGAAGAAGCTGCTAACAAAGGCAACAAAAGAGCAAAACTTGCCCTAGATGTGTTTGCATATCAAGCTAAAAAGATAATGGGCTCTTATGTTGCTGCTATGAATGGGCTAGATGTAGTGGTATTTACTGGTGGAATTGGTGAAAACTCAATAACCATGAGACAAAGTATTTGCGGTAATATGGATTATTTCGGGATCGAGATTGATGATGAAAAGAATAATGTAAGAGGAAAGCAAGCTGAAATTTCTCCAGATAATGCAAAAACAAAAGTTTTAGTAATTCCTACAAATGAAGAATTAATGATTGCATTAGATACAGTTTCATTAGTATAGTTTTTACTTGACACATGTGGTTATGCAGAATATAATTATGTCTGATTTACTCTTGAGGTGAGCTTTCATTGAAGCTTAATATAGAAAAAATTAAGCAATTTGTTGGCAAATCGGTTGATTTTGAGTCTACAGAGCATGTAAAGAGCTTAAAACACTTGGATGAGGAAGTATTTTTTGCCGATAATGTTTGTGTATCAGGAAATGTTAAGAATATTGGTACAGGGCTGTTTGAAGTAACAGGTAAAATTAAGACAGCTGTTTATTATAGTTGTTATAGGTGTCTTGAAAAGACCAGGGTAAGTTTTAATATAGATTTTAGTATTAAATTCAGTGATTTAAGTTTCAATATTGAATCAAAAAATGAAGATGTGATAAGATTTAGTGGCGATGAAATAGAAATATTGCCACAAATTATCAACGAAATTATTCTAAATTGGCCAGCTCAAGTTTTATGTAAACCTGATTGCAAAGGGTTATGTCAAAAATGTGGGGCAAATTTAAACATAACAGAGTGCGATTGTAAGCGAATACAAATTGATCCTAGGTTCGCTGTGTTGAAAAAACTGAAAGATGTAGAATGAGGAGGTGTTTTAATAATGGCTAATCCAAAACATAAAACGTCAAAGTCGAGAAGAAATCAGAGAAGAAGTCACTGGAAATTAGATGCTCCTTTATTGACTGAATGTCCACAATGTCATGAACCTAGATTGCCTCATAGAGTTTGTCCTAATTGTGGCTATTATAAGAATAGGAAAGTTATGGAAGTAAAAGCGGAGTAGAAATATAAAGTTATTCGCCCTTTTGATGTTGTAATCAATGGGGCGAAATTTTTTTATTAAAAATTATAGATATGAGATTGATTATAAGCAAAAAATAATATATACTATTAGCATCTAGTACTAAAAACTAGTAATAGATATAGAGGTGATGATATGCAAAAAAAAGGGTTATCAAAACGTGAACGCCAATTTCTCCTAAAACGGGTTTTAGATGATGACCCTTTTTTAAACGATGAGGAATTAGCAGAAAAGTTTAATGTAAGTGTGCAAACTATAAGACTGGACAGGATGGAACTAAGACTTCCAGAGCTTAGAGAAAGAATGAAGGTAGTTGCAAAAAGACATTATTCTAAGGTCAGATCTATAAGTGTTAAAGAGATTGTTGGAGAATTGATTGATTTAGAATTAAACAAAAGAGCAATTTCAGTGTTAGATACTAATTCAACAATGACATTTGGAAAATCAAATATTGTGCGCGGAGATGTTATTTTTTCGCAGGCTAATTCACTGGCAATAGCAAC
This sequence comes from Thermoanaerobacterales bacterium, assembly GCA_012841995.1. Taxonomy (GTDB): domain Bacteria; phylum Bacillota; class Thermosediminibacteria; order Thermosediminibacterales; family Tepidanaerobacteraceae; genus DUTQ01. The sequence continues at coordinate 3,587 of DUTQ01000213.1, forward strand.
TATAGATGCGAGTGTAGCACTGACCCATGTTGCAAATATAAAGTATAAATTTCCAGTTTATGCAGGACAGAGGCTAGTGGCAAAAGCTGAAGTAACGAGAGTACGTGGTGATAAAAAATTTGTTTTTGTAAGGATTTTAGTAAAAGGGAAAGAAGTATTTAGAGGAAAATTCATCTTGGTATCATTAGGTGATGAGGTGGTATTATGAAGATAATATTGGACGCCATGGGTGGAGATAACGCGCCGAGAGAAATAGTTATGGGAGCAATTGAGGCAATAAACACATTAGATGTTGAAATTTTATTAGTTGGACAGAAAGAGAAGATTATGCCATATCTAGCATCTACAGGACGGAAAATAGATCTAGTTGATGCAAGAGAAGTTATAAGCAATGAAGAAGCACCAGTTGCTGCTGTAAGGGAAAAAAAAGATTCTTCAATAGTCAAATGTCTTGAACTGTTAAAAAAAGGCGAAGGCAGTGCAGTGGTTTCTGCAGGAAATACAGGAGCACTTATGGCAGGCGGCTTGTTTATTATGGGCCGTATGAAAGGTGTTGATAGACCTGCAATAGGAACGCTTTTACCCACAAAGAAGGGTCCTGTGATGCTACTTGATGTGGGAGCAAATAGTGATGTAAAGCCTAAAAATCTAGTGCAATTCGGTCTTATGGGAAATATTTATGCAAAGGAAATATTAAAGAAGTCAAATCCAAAAGTGGGACTTTTAAATATAGGTGTAGAAGAGGCTAAAGGAAACTCATTGGTTAAAAGTGCTTATGCTACTCTTAAGGGGATTAATGACATAAATTTTATTGGGAACGTTGAGGCTAGGGATTTTTTCGATGGAGAAGCAGATGTAGTGGTTTGTGATGGTTTTACAGGAAATATTTTTATAAAAACAGTAGAAGGTCTTGGTTCTTTTATTTTTGATCAAATGAAAAAACAAATAAAAAAGAAGTTATTATATATATTGTGTGCTAGAGCAATTGCACCAGCGGTAAAAGCTGCTAAAGCCAATATTGATTATTCTGAATATGGGGGAGCAATGTTTCTCGGATTAGATGGAGTATTAATAAAATGCCATGGTTCTTCTGACAGAAAAGCCATTGCAAATGGTATTAAAGTTGCAAACAATTTTGCACATGCAAATATTAGTGATAAATTGAAACAGTGTATTGAAACAGTGTCAGGAGAGGAGAATAGCATTTGAGAGCTGGAATAATTGGAAGTGGAGCTTATGTGCCAAAAAAAATCATATCAAATTTCGACCTTGAAAAAATAGTTGATACATCAAATCAATGGATTAGTGAGAGAACAGGTATATTGTATAGACGAAAAGCTGATGATAATATTTGTTCATCTGATTTAGGAGCAGAGGCTGCAAAGATTGCTTTAAAAAACGCAAACTTAAACCCCGAAGATATAGATCTAATTATTGCCGCTTCTTCAAGTCCTGACCGAATATTTCCTGCCACAGCTTGCCTTATACAAAACAAGATAGGAGCAAAAAACGCAGCTGCTTTTGATATTCAAGCTGCATGTACAGGTTTTATTTATGCAGTGACAACTGCAGCTCAATATATTTCAACAGGTTTGTATAAAAATATTCTTGTTGTTGGATGTGAAGTGTTGTCAAAGATTACTGATTTTAAAGATCGAAACACTTGCGTTCTTTTTGGTGATGGTGCAGGAGCAGTTATCTTAAGCGAAGTCGATTATGGTGGTATAATAACCAACATACTTGGTGCTGATGGTAGCGGGTCTGAACTGCTCGAATTGCCAGCAGGAGGTACAAGCGAACCTGCCAGCTTTGATACAGTGAAAGAACGCAAACACTATATTAAAATGAGAGGTTGTGAAGTGTTCAAATTTGCTGTTAGAGTTCTTGAAGATTGCACTAGAAAAATAGCAGAAAAAGCCAATGTGTCACTTAAAGATATAGACTATATCATTCCTCACCAAGCGAATATACGAATTATTGAAGCGGCTATAAAGCGGCTGGAATATCCATGTGAACGAGTTGTGGTAAATCTTAATAAATATGGCAACATGTCATCAGCTTCAATTCCGGTGGCGTTGCACGAGGCATATCAAACGGGAAAAATTAAAAGAGGTCATAAGATAATATTAGTAGGTTTTGGAGCAGGTCTAACCTGGGGCGCAAATCTTATAGAGTGGACTTTATAGAATTATAACTTTATAAATTTATAACATAAGTGATGAAAGGTGGCGATATATTATGAGAGATAATAATGTGTTTCACACTAAAATATGTGATTTATTAGAAATAAAATACCCAATATTACAGGGCGGTATGGCATGGGTAGCGACGGCAGAGTTGGCAGCAGCAGTATCAAATGCAGGAGGTCTTGGGATAGTAGGGGCTGGGAATGCTCCGGCTAATGTTATAAAACAAGAAATTCAGAAGGTCAAATCATTAACTGATAAGCCTTTTGGTATAAACATATACATGATTTCCCCTTATGTTGATGAAGTCATAAAAACTGTTATTGAAGAAAAAGTTCCGGTTGTTACCACCGGTGCTGGTAGCCCAGGGAAATATATTTCTGCTTTTAAGTCAGCGAATATAAAGGTGATTCCAGTGACTTCATCAGTTGCTATGGCTATAAGACTTGAGAGGATGGGTGCTGATGCGATTATTGCAGAGGGAATGGAGTGTGGCGGCCATATAGGTGAACTCACAACGATGGCCCTTGTCCCACAGGTTGTTGATAAAGTGAAGATTCCTGTAATTGCAGCTGGCGGCATAGCTGATGGCAGGGGATTTATCGCCTCATTGGCGTTAGGTGCAAAAGGTGTGCAGATGGGTACAAGATTTGTATGCTCAAAGGAATGTACAGTCCATGATAATTATAAGGGTGCAATAGTAAAGGCAAAAGATAGATCAACTGTAATAACTGGCTTGACACTAGGTCATCCGGTTAGAGTTTTAAAGAATAAACTTACTCGCAGTTTTGAACTAATGGAGAAAAATGGTGCCGCGCTTTCCGAACTAGAGGCTCTTGGAACTGGAAAATTGCGACAGGCAGCAATTGATGGAGATGTGGAAAATGGTTCTGTAATGGCAGGTCAGATATCAGGATTGATAAATGATATAAAGCCTGTTCAAGCAATAATCGAAGAAATAATAAATGAGGCAAGCGATGTTTTATGTAAGATGCAAGATTTAAACTAGGAGGCGAAAAACCTATGGGGAAACTGGCTTTTATCTTTCCAGGTCAAGGTTCACAATATGTTGGTATGGGTAAGGATATATGTGATAACTTTTTGTGTGCTAAGAAGATTTTTGAAAGAGCCGATGAGGTTTTACATTATGATATTTCAAAAATATGTTTTAATGGTCCTGAGGATGTATTAAAACAAACAGTAAATACTCAACCGGCCATATTAGTACATAGTATTGCTTGTTATGAAATATTAGCAGATTAGTCCTGCAACCATATGTGGTA
>DUTQ01000214.1 GCA_012841995.1 Thermoanaerobacterales bacterium
ACGTCAAGACTCAAGTTTTTGAGTTCACCCAGATGATTAATCATGCAAAGTTCATGACAATTGTAGATATGTGTGCGATAATCTTCGTCTATTTCAATTGGAACAATTGTCATGAACTTTGCATGATTAATCATCTGGGTGAACTCAAAAACTTGAGTCTTGACGTTTTGCAGCTATATTTGCCGGGAGAAGAGGAGGCAAGAGTCAGGCGCTTAACAGATATGTATAAAAAAGCATTATTCAATGATGAAAAAATAGACGAAACAATGATTTCACCAGATTATACTCATGGCCATTTTTATAGAGGAGTAATATAACACGGGTGATAAAATGAATAAAAAAGTCTTAAATATTTTGGAATTTAATAAAATAAGAAAAGCATTGAGTGAATATACATTTTCTCCAAATGCAGCAGAATTATGTTTGAAACTTGAACCTTATCACAATAAAGATGAGGTCAAAATGTTACAAAAGGAGACAGGAGAGGCTGTAAGATTAGTAAAGTCTGGAATTTACCCACCACTTGAAGGCATAAGAGATATACAAAACTCTTTACGGTTAGCTAATTTAGGAGCTGTTTTATCCCCAAAGGAGCTTTTAGACATAGCGTCTACCCTTAGAACTTCAAGGCTTACCAAGTCTTTGTGGAAAAGTAAACATATTGATGGTAGCCCTGTTATTGAAAATATTATTTGCAAGCTTCAATCATTTCAATCTTTAGAGGAAAAGATTTTTAAATCAATTTTAAATGAAGATGAAATTGCTGATGAGGCTAGCGAAAAATTGCGGTCTATACGCAAGAATAAAAAGAACGTGGTTTATCAAATAAGACAAAAGCTCGATTCAATTGTAACTTCACCTAAATATCAAAAGATGTTGCAAGAGCCTATAGTTACAGTGAGAAAGGATAGGTTTGTAATTCCGGTAAAACAAGAATCAAGAAGTGGTATAAAAGGTGTTATACATGACCAGTCTGCAAGTGGTGCTACTATATATATTGAACCTATGCCTGTGGTGCATTTGAACAATACTCTTAGCCAGTTGGAAATCGAAGAAAAAAGGGAAATAGAGAGAATACTAAGCGAACTCACTTCAAGGATACGAGAAAACCATGACTTTATAATGACTACCTTTGAAGGGCTAGTAAAGCTGGATTTTATTTTTGCAAGAGCCAGATATGCCCTTGATATAAATGGTGTAGAGCCAAAATTCAACGACAGTGGTTATATAAACATCATTGAGGGAAGACATCCGCTTTTGCGCGGTGATGTAGTACCTATAGATGTATTTCTGGGCGATGAATTTACAGTATTGGTTATAACTGGGCCAAATACCGGAGGTAAAACAGTTTCGCTCAAAACCGTGGGTCTTTTAACTCTTATGGCCCAGTCAGGTTTGTTTGTTCCGGCACGAGAAGGTACGGAGTTTTCGGTATTTGAAGAGATATTTGCGGATATTGGTGATGAGCAGAGTATTGAACAAAGTTTGAGCACATTTTCATCTCATATGAAGAATATAAGGGAAATAACTGAAAAGGCTACCCCAAACAGCCTAATATTGCTGGATGAGCTGGGAGCAGGGACGGATCCCACTGAAGGGGCGGCACTAGCCATGGCCTTATTAAATTATTTTTATGAAAAAGGCTCGAGGGTTATTGCAACAACACATTATAGCGAATTGAAAACTTTTGCTCATACAAAAGAGGGGATACAGAATGCAAGTGTAGAATTCGATGTAAGAACATTGAGTCCGACCTACCGGTTAACTATAGGAATTCCAGGCAAAAGTAATGCCTTTGAAATAGCTGAGAAACTGGGAATAAGTGAAGATATTATAAACACAGCTAAGACTTTGGTATCAGAAGACAATCTAAAAATAGAGGAATTATTAGAACATATTGAACAGGAAAAAAATATAGCTGAAGAAGAGAAACAAGAGCTTCAGGCATTAAAACAAAGCTATTATAATAAATTGCAAAAACTGGAAGCACAAAAAAGAGATATTGAAAAACAGCAGGAGAGAATACTAGAGAGCGCACGGCAAAAGGCTCGCCTATTAATAAGCAAAACAAAAAGAGAATCCGAGCTGATGATTGAACGGTTAAAGGAAATTGAATTCAATGATACAAAGAGCATCAGGGATAGAACTATAGAGGCTACTAGAGCTCAGCTAAAGGATATGGATAGAGAACTTATGGGTGAAAGAGAGCCCATATTAAAACCTGCAAAGCAAAAGAAAGATGAGCCATTGAAGCCCGGGGAGAAAGTTAGAATAGAAGGCCTAAATCAGGAAGGCTATATAATTGATATAGACTGTCAACAAAAATCTTCTCTAGTGCAAGTAGGGATCATGAAATTAAATGTACCACTTGAAAGCCTTTGTAAGATTAGGGACGAAAAGGAACAGAAACAACAAATACAAAGCAATAAGTACACAAATATTGCTTTGAAAAAAACAGAGGATATCTCCACTGAACTTGATGTTAGAGGGCTTACTCTCGATGAAGCGTTGTTAAGAGTAGATAAATATTTAGATGATGCATATATGGCGGGTATATCTGTTATTACTATAATACATGGCAAAGGTACAGGGGTATTGCGCAAGGGTATTCAAGACATGCTGAGAAACGAAGAGAACATAAAATCGTTTAGGCTTGGGAGGATAGATGAAGGCGGTTCTGGTGTGACGGTGGTGGAATTTAAATGATGTACTTGATAAGTTCTTGTCTAGCTGGCTTTGATTGCAAATATAATGGAAAAAACAACGCAAATAGGATATTCGTTAAAATGGTCAAACAAAACAAAGCAATACCATTTTGTCCCGAACAAGCAGGTGGTTTATCTACACCTAGGCCTCCATCAGAAATACGAGATGGAGATGGCATAGATGTAATTTGCGGCAATGCAAAAGTGATAACTGTTGATGATGAGGATGTAACAGAGTTTTTTATAAAAGGTGCAAAGGAAACTTTGAAATTGGTTCGACTTTATGGAATTGATAAGGCAATATTAAAGTCCAGAAGTCCTTCGTGTGGTTGTCTTAATATATATGATGGTTCTTTTAAGGGTGTTTTGAGAAAAGGAATTGGTGTAACTTCGGCATATTTAAAACAAAATGGTGTTGAAGTTTTTGATTCTGATGAGTTTTTAAACAAAATAAATAGTAAGAATAAATAAGCGAAAGTGCCTCCATTATTATTTAAATTGGAGGCACTTTATTTAACTTAAAAGTGTTATTTAAAAATCTAACAACCCTTCTAAAGGATTTTCATGTCCATGCTCATCATCATTATTATGTTCTTCTTGTTCAAAAACCTGGTCATCGGGGATGTTAGTATCATCTTGCTCATCAGGCAATTGTTCAGGTAATTGCTCTGAACTATGCAAACCACATTGTTTAGTGGGTGCTTCGTATTTTGCATCAACGGGTATTTGGCCTCTTGGAGAAGGTTTATAGGGGATTGGACGCCTAATAAATACTCGAGTTTGGACAAGATCAAGAGGACAAAACGGTGATGCAAGCAGGCCTGTAGAGGAATCTATTGTTTCTTGTACGTGCACATTGCAAAAAGCAGTAGGTTCAGTTCCCTTTATAAAGAATTCACCACGAATTCTTGAGCCTCTAGGATCTTTATAACAAAGCTCTGATGGCAATTGGCCGGAATCAATACAAATGTTAATCGGTCCGACAATGCCATTTGGTCTTTCAAAATTTCTATTAGGCAGTTTTTGATGAGCTTCGGTCATAATCTGTTTCCACATAAGGGCCGGCTGCAGTCCGCCTGCCACTTTGGACATTCCCGTAGGTTCGTCATGCCCCATCCATACAGCAGCTACTAGATGTGGAGTATATCCAACAAACCATACGTCTTTATCATCAGTTGTAGTTCCGGTTTTCCCGGCAACGGGGTACGGGAAACTGGATAATCTATGACCAGTACCTTCTTTTACAACACTTTCTAACATATTTGTCATGATAAAGGCAACTTGTTCGCTTACAGCTACGGATTTATTGGGTTTATTTTCGAGAACAACACGGCCGCTTTTATCTTCTACTTTTAATACGGCTATAGGCTCAACATGAACACCGCTATTTGCAAGGGTACCGTAGGCTGAAGCGAGTTCAAGAGGAGTTACGCCTTTTGTTATACCACCTAAGGCAACTGATAATTGGCGATCATTTTTGCTTCCTGTAAGAACGAGATTTTCTATTCCTAATCTTTGCGCATATTCTATACCTCGGTCAATCCCTATATCATTTAACACTTTTACAGCTACAACATTAACTGATTTTGCTATGGCAGTTCTTATTGTAGTAAGTCCTTTGTAATCATTTGTATAATTTTTAGGTGTCCACGACTTTCCGCTGCCGGCAGAGTAGGAGACTGGTGAGTCATCAACTACTGTGGCTGGCGTATATCCCATATCTACTGCAGCTGTATAAACGACAATAGGTTTAAAAGCAGAACCGGGTTGCCTGTAAGCTTGGTCTGCTCGGTTAAATCCCAATCGCTGTTTATGTTCTCTACCGCCAACCATAGCCTTAATGTATCCAGTATGAGGATCAATGACAACTGCAGCTGCCTGAGGCTGAGGATTATCTTGTTTATCATTTTTTGAATAAGGATAATTTTGTGGGCTTGCCAATGCTTTTTCTGCTGCTTCCTGTGTTTTTAGATCTACTGTAGTATATATCTTAAGACCTTGACTATATATTCTATCAAAGGCTTCATCTGCAGTAATTCCGTATTCTTTTTGGAGTTGTCCTGCCAATGTTCGAACTACATAGTCAGTAAAGTAAGGAGCTTTGTAGTCGGCCTTGACATTTTTCAATCCCACCAACTGAAGCTCTTCTTTTTTTGCATTTTCAGCCTCGTCTTGTGTTAAATAACCCATGTCTACCATGGCTGAAAATGCAAAAAAAGAAGAGCTTCAGTTGGTGGGATTGAAAAATGTCAAGGCCGACTACAAAGCTCCTTACTTTACTGACTATGTAGTTCGAACAT
>DUTQ01000031.1 GCA_012841995.1 Thermoanaerobacterales bacterium
AAATATTTAAAGATTCATGGAAGGTTCAACCTATATTTAAGTTAATTCAAAACTATGGCCAAATAAGCGACAGGGAAATGCATAGGACTTTTAACATGGGTGTAGGTTATACATTGATAGTGTCTCCTGATGATGTAGATAGTATAATCAATACGATTAAAGCACAAGGCGAAGATGCCAGTGTGATTGGCAAAGTTGTTTCAGGTGTCAATGGGGTGATCTTTTGCGAAAATTAAAATTGGGGGTATTGGTTTCTGGAGGAGGCTCGAATTTACAGTCCATTATAGATAGCTGTGAGACTGGCTATTTACCAGCTGAAACTGCAGTAGTAATATCAAACAAGCCTGAAGTGTATGCTTTAGAAAGAGCTAATAAACATGATATTCCTGCTTATACTCTGCTTTCAAAGGATTACAAAACTTCTAGAGAATATGAAGATGAGCTCATTTTTATTCTAGAAAAACACGATGTGGACCTTGTAGTTTTGGCTGGTTTCATAAAGGTTTTATCTCCGTATTTTGTAAGCAAGTTCACAAGAAAGATAGTAAATATACATCCATCACTTATACCCTCTTTTTGTGGCCGGGGTTTTTATGGAAAAAAAGTTCATGAGGCAGTGATAGAGTATGGTGTAAAAATTACAGGTGTTACAGTACATTTTGTTGATGAAGGTACAGATACTGGGCCGATTATTCTTCAAAGGGCGGTACCGGTAAAGGATGACGATACTCCTGATACGCTTGCTGCCCGTGTGTTGATTGAGGAACATAAAATATATCCAGAGGCGTTAAAACTTTACGCTGAAGATCGTCTTATTATAAAAGGTAGGCGAGTATTGATTAAATAAAGGAGGAACTAAAATGTTTAGACGAGCACTTCTATCTGTTTCTGATAAAACGGGTATTGTAGAGTTTGCGAAAGGACTTTGTAAACTGGGATTTCAAATACTTTCTACAGGTGGAACAGCAAGAACCCTAACAGAGGCTGGAATAGAAGTTACATTGGTGTCTGAAGTTACGGGATTTCCTGAAATTCTCGATGGCAGGGTAAAGACATTGCATCCAAAAATTCACGGGGGTCTTTTGGCCAGAAGAGACAACCAAGAACACATGAATCAATTGAATAAACTAGGTATTGAGCCCATTGACTTAGTTGCTATAAACTTATATCCATTTAAGGAGACTATAAAGAAGCCAGGCGTTACTTTTGAAGAAGCTATAGAAAACATTGATATAGGTGGGCCGTCAATGCTGCGATCTGCTGCAAAAAACCACAAAGATGTATTAGTTGTTGTAGACCCAAAAGATTATGATTTTGTCCTAAAAGAATTAGAGGAAAAAAACGATTTGAATGAAACCTATAGGAGAAAGCTGGCACTAAAGGTTTTTGAACATACATCAAATTATGATGCGATTATTGCAGATTATTTAAGAAATATTTCTGTAAAAGAGCTTGATGAAATCGAAAAAGAATCTTTTCCTGAAGAACTGACATTAGCTTATGAAAAGATATCTGACTTAAGATATGGTGAAAACCCACATCAAAAAGCAGCTTTCTATGGAGAAATAAACAGGGGCCCTCATTCAATAGCTGGGGCAAAACAACTTCATGGAAAAGAGCTTTCATTTAACAATATAAATGATGCCGATGCTGCATTAGCTTTAGTTAAGGAATTTAGTGAACCTGCAGCTGTAGGAGTAAAACATACCAATCCCTGTGGTGTAGCGTGTGAAAAAAATATATACGAAGCCTATTTGAAAGCATATTCTGCTGATCCTGTATCGATTTTTGGCGGCATTGTGGCATTAAATAGGCCTGTAGATAAGGCTACAGCTGAAGAACTCGTAAAGATTTTTTTAGAAATTGTTATAGCACCTAGCTTTGAACCTGATGCTCTTGAAGTGCTAAAGACAAAGAAGAATCTTCGATTGCTACAGGTAGATTTAGCTGGAAAAGACGAGAAACTTTGGGATATGAAAAAAGTTTCTGGTGGACTTTTGGTACAAGATAGTGATATAGAGAATTTTAATGAAGAAGAATTAAAAGTTGTTACAAAACGTAAGCCTACACAAAAAGAAATGCAGGACCTGCTCTTTGGCTGGAAAGTTGTAAAACACGTAAAATCAAATGCTATAGTTCTTGCAAAAGACTTGACTACAGTGGGAATTGGTGCTGGTCAGGTAAACAGGATATGGCCTACACAACAAAGCATAAGACAAGCGACGCAAAGCACAGAAGGTTCTGTTCTTGCATCAGACGCATTTTTTCCGTTCTCTGATGTTGTCAAAGAGGCTGCTAGCGCAGGGATAACAGCAATAATTCAGCCGGGAGGTTCAATAAGAGACGAAGATTCCATAAAGGCTGCCGACGAAAACGATATTGCAATGGTATTTACCGGCATGAGACACTTTAGACATTAATCCTTGTAGATAAACATGATGTAAATTTTACATAGAACTGGAGGCACAACAAGTGAAATTAATGGTAGTGGGAAGTGGCGGGCGGGAGCATGCGTTAGTATGGAAGCTTTCTCAAAGCCCCTGTGTAGATAAAATTTATTGTATGCCAGGAAATGCTGGTATAGAGGAGATTGCTGAATGTATAAACATTCCAGCAGATGATATAAATGGGCTAGCTGATTATGCACAAAAGCATAAAATAGATTTAACAGTTGTTGGTCCTGAAGCTCCGCTTGCAGCTGGAATTGTGGATGAATTTGAAGGGCGAGGATTGAAGATATTTGGGCCAAACAAAGCTGCGGCACAAATCGAAAGCAGTAAGGTATTTTCGAAGGAATTTATGAAGAAATACAATTTACCTACAGCTGATTTTGAGGTATTTGATGATCCTGATAAAGCAATCAAATATATAGATAAAAAAGGTTTTCCTATAGTAATAAAGGCTGAAGGCCTTGCTCAAGGTAAGGGTGTAATAATTGCTAAAGATAGGGCAGAAGCTATCAAAGCAATTAATGATATGATGCAAGAAAAAGTATTTGGCAAGGCGGGAAATAGAATAGTTATAGAAGAATACCTTGAGGGGCCGGAAGTAACAATCCTGTCTTTTTGTGATGGCAAACATTTTTTGCCAATGGTTAGCAGTAAAGATCATAAGAAGGCTTTTGACAATGATAAAGGGCCAAATACTGGAGGCATGGGAGCAATATCTCCATCGCCTACATACAATGAAGAACTTGCCAAGAAAATTGAGAAAAACATAATAGGGAAAACATTAGAAGCTATGGAAATAGAAGGGATGCCTTATAAGGGAATATTATATACGGGATTGATACTAACCGAAAAAGGGCCAAAAGTTTTAGAATACAATTGTAGGTTTGGAGATCCTGAAGCACAGGTAATATTACCGAGGCTTAATACTGACTTGGTGGATATTATTGAGGCGTGTATTGAGGGAAGACTTGATAAAATTAACGTAGAGTGGAAAAAGGAAAAAGCAGTATGTGTTGTTGCTGCTTCTGGAGGTTACCCCAAAAAATACAAAAAAGGTATGGAAATAACAGGGCTTGATCAAGCACGTGAATTAGGAGTGCAAATATTTCATGCAGGCACTTTGCGGCAAGAAGATAAAATCGTAACATCTGGAGGCAGAGTATTAGGTATTACGGCATTAGGAGATACACAACAGGAAGCCGCAAAAAAGGCATATGATGCTTTAGCTAAAATTAACTTTGAGGGAATTCAATATAGAAAAGATATAGGTTTAAGGTAATTAAATCTACAATTATTTACAATAAACAACCACCGGTTAAACCGGTGGTTGTTTATTGTGATTTTCAATTTATAGTTAGCAGATCATAAATTTATTATTAAATCAAACATCTTTTACAAGTTTTTTTGCAAGTTTAAGTAATGTATCTTTTTTGTTAAGTTCAGGATTTTCAATAACCTTTTCTAATAGCTTATCTAGTATTTCACCTATTTGGGGGCCAGGGTTGATATCAAGCTTTGTTATTAGATCATGTCCGGAGATATTTAGGTCTGCAATTTTATAGTCACTATTCTCCTTTTTTAATATTTCCAAATCACTTATTAACTTTTTTAACCCTTTGCCTTTTGCATGCTCAAACCCGCTAGCAATTCTATCAGCTATTCTTAAATCCACAAAGTCATATATATTATCCCAACCAAGTTTGGATACTAATAATCTTGCACGCGATATTGGTGTTTCCGGAGAATAAAAAAACATGTGATGTTCTATAAGAAGGACAACTTTTTGTATGGTTTTATTATCAAAACGCAGCCTTTCAAGTATGTTTTTTGCAAGCCTTGCTGATGGTATGTGATGATTCGGAAAAACCAAACCTTTTTCTTTCAAGACCGCAACACGAGGTTTTCCTACATCATGTAGGAGTGCAGCAAGCCGAAGCGGAAGGGTATTTCGGACTACTTTACAGGTAAGCAAATTGTGCTCAAGGACATCAATAGGTTTATTAAAATGAGGCATACCCATGCCTTCAATAAGTTCTGGGATTATATATTTCATAAGATCTGTTACAACTAGGGTTGTTAAGCCATGGAAGTTAAAATCAGCTGTAACTATTTTTATTATTTCATCGCGAATCCTTTCCTTTGAAATTTGTTCAAGCATAGAAGCGTGTGCCTTAAGAGCATAAAGAGTGGATGGATCTATTGAAAAACCTAGTTGGGCTTGAAAACGGGCTGCACGCAATGCACGAAGAGGGTCTTCCCAAATTCTTTTAGTAGAACCAGTACACCTTATTACCCCTTTTTTTAAATCTTGCTGGCCACCAAAGGGGTCTATAAGTTGGCCATTGATAATATCAAAAGCCATTGAGTTTATGGTAAAATCCCGCCGGGAAAGGTCTGTATAGATATTACCACCGAAAGTATAGTCTGGTTTTCTACCAGGGGCGTCGTCCCTAAAGGGCGTTATTTCAACTTTTATATTGTTGTCATGGATTAGCATTGTTCCAAAATTACCGTAGTATATGGCCTTTGAAAATATCGCTTTAATTTCATCTGGCAATGCATTTGTTGCAATATCATAGTCAATATTATCTCCATTATCTCTATGTAAGAGCATATCTCGAACAGCTCCACCAACTAAATATGCCTCAAAGCCATTATTTGCAAGTTTAGAGCAAATATTTAACACAGGATAGGGTAAATCACTTATAAATTTTTTATAGTTCTCCATTTTTTAAATCATCCTTTAATATTTTTTGAAGAATATCCTATTTTGAGTTGATATAAATCTATTTATTATAGTATTATTATAATATGTAAATGACCCTTTTTCAAAAGATCAAGATACAGAATAAAAAATAGAAAGGGTTGATGAAAAGTGTTTTTCATATTTTTATTATTGTTATTATTTTTCTTTTTCCCAGTGCTTTTCGCTCCGGTTTTAATTTTTTTAATCATAGGGATTTTATTTTTGCTGCCATATGTATTGATATTTAACTCATTTTACAATGTAATAACTATCCCTTGGCAGATAATAAAAATCGCTTTTAATAGGTGTATAAGGAAAAACCACAGTTTAGAACATGCAACCATAAATGTCCTGGAACAAAGGTATAATAGAGATTTAAAGATTGGCGGGCTAGCTTATGGCAATGGTTTTACATTATCAGGACCGGATTTGCCGCCACCTTATGAAGTTTTAGCTGCTGTAAGGGAAGGGCATTATCGCATGTCAAACGGAGAAACCAAACTTGCAATACACCCAAGATGTGGTACTTCTATTGCAGCCGCAAACTTTTTATTTTCTCTTGCTTTTATATTGGTGTTGTTTTGCTTTAAGAACTTATCATTTGTTAATATAATTTTGGCATTTGTTTTGGCAAATATCTTGGCAAAGCCCTTCGGACGTATTCTTCAAAAGTATTTTACTACTCACCCGGATGTGAGCGATTTAACTATTGTAGATATATATCAAAAACCAACAGGTTTTTCATTTGAATTTATGATGAATCCAAATAGAACTTATTTTATAAGAATTAGAAAAAATCGGCTGCTTGTTC
>DUTQ01000215.1 GCA_012841995.1 Thermoanaerobacterales bacterium
AGAACCGTACGTGATATTCCTCAAAGGAAACCCCTTGGATAGGAATATTCCTTAAAAGTGAAATTTGTTGCTCACGAATGGCGTCAGCTTCTTGTTCTATAGGTTTTCCTCCAAATAAGAGTATACCTGGTTTATGCTCACCTTTATAGTCAAATCTAACCTTAAATCTTATTCTACTTTCTACGATATCTTCTCCTAATTTAACTTTTACCATGATTGAGTAGCCTCCATTTTTAGATAAAAGTTTTAAGCTCGTCTAAAGAACAGTAAACCTTTGATTTGCTTTTAATTTTTTTATAGATTTTAGAAGCAATACCGTTGGTATAGTCTCGTGTTTCAATCGGTTTTTCTTCTAGAATAATAATCATTTTATCATTGGATACATTTTCCAAGCAATTTAAATTTTTAATATTGCCATTGCCAAATGGAATATTTGCAATAATTATTGCATCTGCATCTTGCATATATTTAATATTTTCCATTATTTTCTGATTTGAAATAGTCGAAAACGGTCTTTCTTCAATTATAGAAAATCCTAACATTTTAGCAGTATTCAAATCTGTATCACCTTTGTTTAATACGCCCACAGAAACCTGATATCCTCTATTTCCTAAATAGTTAAGCAAGGTTTCACCTTCACCGCCACCACAAATTAAGTGAATTTTATCAAATGGTCTTTGTTTATTTGGTTGTTGTTTTTTATCTAATAATAAAACAAACGGACGGTTAGAACCTTTTTGTAGGCTAACTTCTACATCCATATTGAATACTTTTTTTAAATTTCGTTTATTTATTACATCTACAACACTACCCATTGCAAAGATTTTATGTTGATTTAATAGTATAATCTTGTTGCAAAACATGGTTGCAAGGTTAATATCATGTAAAACAGTTAAAACAGTGATTTTTTTGCTATCACATAATTTTTTGAGTAGGTCTAGTAGCTCCCATTGATAATTGATGTCTAAATGTGCAGTGGGTTCATCTAGAAGCAATAAATCTGGCTGTTGTGCAAGAGCTCTTGCAATCATTACTCTTTGCTTTTCACCACCACTTAATTGGCTTAAGGTTTTATTCTGCAAATGTAAAACGTCCATGACTGCCATAGTTTCTTTGACAATCTCTAAATCTTCTGGCTTTTCTTGCTCAAAACTTTTTATGTGGGGATTTCTTCCCATTAATACTACTTGTCTAACCGTAAAACCTACGTCGAGAAAGGCATTTTGCGGTACTGTTCCAATGAGTTTTGCAAGTTTTTTTGGAATCATTTTAGTAGTATTTATATCATTTATATATATACTGCCTTTATTAGGGCTAAGCCAGCGATTAATATTGTTTAGCAAAGTAGTTTTACCGCTTCCATTAGGACCTAATATCCCTACAAAATCACCAAGTTCCAGATTAAAGTTTATATCTTTAAGAACTTGTATATCATTATATTTAAACTCTAAATCCTCAACTCTTAAAACTTTGGACACAAAAATCACCTTTATCTTTACGACAATTAAAACTACCTATCATTTTATTTTTCATTAGAGATGGCTGATTTCTACGATGTTTACTTTGATAACATATCCTTAAGAAAAGGAGGAATGTCTAAACAAGCTTTGTGCATAGATTTAGTATAATACTTTGTCTCTATGTCAAGAGTTTGAGTTATATCTTTTTTTAAAGGGTCAACCATTTTAGAACCCATTGAAAAAGTCCAAAAAGCTCCAGGATATGTAGGTACTACAGATGTATATATGTTCGTATATGGATAAATTGATGAGATATCATCATATATTCTTTTGATGACATCAGCATACAAAAAGGGAGATTCTGTTTGGGCAACCATAATTCCATCTTTATTTAACGCATTGAATACATCTTTATAAAAATCCCTAGAAAATAAATTAACAGCAGGGCCTATTGGATCTGTTGAATCTATAATAATCACATCATACCCACTGTTTTTCTTAACAAATTCAATTCCATCTTCAATAAATACTTTTACACGAGGATCTTCAAAACTGTAGCTTATATAAGGAAAAAATTTTTTTGATGTTTCTATTACTTTTCTATCGATATCTACTAAATGGGCATGTTTTACGGGATGTTTTAGTACTTCTCTTAAAGTTCCCCCATCTCCTCCCCCAATTATTAAGACTTTTTCTGGGGCATTATGGGTAAACATTGGAACATGAGCTATCATTTCATGGTAGGTAAACTCATCTTTTGTTGTCAGTTGAATAACATTGTCTAATGCTAATATTCTACCCATGTCTTCATTTTCATACACGGCTATTGTTTGATATTCAGATTTTTCGATTGATAATACTTTGTTAACTTTTAGCGAAAATTTTATGTTTTTGGACTGAAATTCTGAAAACCAAAGTTCCATAAAAATCACCTCTTTTAGGTAATATGAGAATATCGGAACGATTATATCAGATATATATGAAAGATTCAAATTTAAAAATCTACTTGTGGCAGCAAGATTTGTTATTAAAAAAATCATCAATATCGAGCTCAAAAACCTCATTATACTTTGATAAACATGTGTTAAATTTTTGTTTTTCCAATGATGCTTTAACGATGCTGTCTTTTACCGGTTTAAAGCCAATCCGCTTGAAAAAATTAGTTATTTCATCATAGGCAAAAACATATATCTTTTTTACATTTCTGCGATCTGAATAATTTATAAAAGCCCTGACAAGCGTATCACCTAATAGCTGTCTTTGATGTTCAGGTGATATAGCTAAAAATCTAATTAAAGCATTTTCATTGTCTATAGTAATTCCTCCGGCACCTACTATGTTTTCATCTACTTCTACAACTAATATTTGACTATTATCTTCTAAATATTTGGTTGAAAAACCAACACTCTTTAAAACATCTTCTACCTTATTATAATCAGAACTAACAGCTTTGCGAATGCATAACAAAATAAACAAAACAAGAAATTAATTATTTAA
>DUTQ01000216.1 GCA_012841995.1 Thermoanaerobacterales bacterium
CATTTGCTCTTTTTACAGCATTAGTTTCCGGCAATTCACCTTCTGGTATTTGCGGTGTTGTTTCTTTTTTTGGGGTTTCATTAAAAATTTCTTCAAAAGCTTCCTCAAAGGTTCTGCCCATGGCCACTTGTTCGCCATAAGCCACTATCACCCTGGCAAGCTCTGGTAACTGGCTCTGTTCACCTTGAATAAATATTGGCCTCACATACAAAATTGAATTATTTATCGGCAAAACCAAGAGATTTCCTCTAATCACCTTAGAACCTCGCTGATCCCACAATGTAAGTTGCTGAGAAATCTGCGAATCTTGGTTCATACGGGCTTCCACTTGCATGGGGCCATAGACAGTTGTATCTTTCGGGAAAAGATATAAAACAAGTTTACCATAATTCTCCCCATCAGAACGTGCAGCCATCCAAGCTCTCATGTTTTCAATAGTAGCAGGTGTAAAAGGCAGCATTAGGACGAATTCGGGTTCTTGTTCTCCTGGCAATTGCAATATAGTGTAGTAAGGCTCCATCTTTTGGCGTTCACTACCATATACCTCGTCAGGTATCTGCCAGCTATCTTCTTTATTATAGAATACCTTTGTATCTTCCATGTGATAGCGAGTATAAACTTCTGCCTGCGTTAAAAAGAGATCTTCCGGATATCTAATATGTGTCCTTATTTGCTCATCCATCTCCGATAGAGGCTTAAACATTCCTTTGAATATATCATTATAAGATTTTATTATTGGGTCAGTATCATCCGAAATATAAAAATTTATTGATCCGTTGTAAGCATCTATAACTGCTTTGACCGAATTTCTTATATAATTTATGCCTTGCAGTGGTTCTGAATAAGGGTATCTATCAGTTGACGTGTATCCATCTATTATCCAATATATTTTTTTGTTTGCTATTACAGGGTATGGATCTGTATCAAAGCTAATAAATGGTGCAATCTTTGTTACCATAGTCAGTATATTTCTATCAAACATTATCTTACTGTCAGGTTTGAAATTGCTTGATATGAGCATCTTAAAATCCCCAAATCGTATAGCAAAGAGGAGTCTTGACCAAAAGTTGAGTGGAATGCCACCATCGCCATCATATTCTGTATAAACGTTACTTTCACCAGATGGATAGTCCAGTTCTGCAGTTTTGGTGTTAACTATAACATATTCGTTTGTGAGCTCACCAAAATAGATACCGGGCTTATCAATTTTAAGTGCTGTGTCATTAGAAACCGGTGGTATATTCTTTATAAAATAATTTGGCAACCCTTCAGATGTTGCTGAATTGGTAGGACTCATTACAACGCCGTAACCATGTGTATATTGCATGCGACGGTTCACCCATGTACCGCCTCCCGCGGGAATTCGGGTGT
The DNA here is from genome assembly GCA_012841995.1 of Thermoanaerobacterales bacterium. GTDB lineage: Bacteria > Bacillota > Thermosediminibacteria > Thermosediminibacterales > Tepidanaerobacteraceae > DUTQ01. Next base: position 1,372 of record DUTQ01000216.1, read on the forward strand.
AATCAAGTTCTCGTGCCGACATCATTACCTGGCGCAGCTGTCCATTTATAGTGTATCTATCAACATCAACTTGGGGAAAATTGTAATAAGGCCTTATTCTCTGCAATTGATTGTATGTTAACTGAAGAGGTCTATAATCCCACATCCTTAAATTTTTAACTGTCGGGCTTTCTAGTATAGCTTCTTTATCCACTTTGTCCTTTAACGGGAATTCTTTTCTTTCCACTTTATCTAGATTATATGCCTTTAATGTCAAATCAATATTCGCCTTAAGATAAGGTTCTTCTTTAACAAACTCATTTGGTGCAACCTGTAGTTGTTGTATCAAAGAAGGATAAATGCCTTGTAAAACTATGGAGGCTATAATCATTGCACTTAAAGTCCATAAAATCATTCTAGGCCTTTTCATAATAAAATTTGCCATCAATAAAGCTGCCAAAATTGCCACAAGTATTGTCATTACTTTAAGCCCAGGTATTACAGCGTGGACATCTGTATAGCTTGCTCCAAAAGCAACACCCCGAGGTGAATAAACCAGATTGTACATGGAGAGTCGATATCCATACGCTCTTACTGCTAATAATAAAGCCAGAAGAGTTATAACTTGTTTTTCTTGAGCAAGTATATTTATCCAAGCCTTTAGGCCCTTTTCTACAAAAGTCACTATATAGAGAATTACAACTAAAACCAATGTGACGATGATCATCGTCATGGCAAACTGATAAGCGCCCTCTAAAAAGGGAAGCTTAAACATATAAAACCCCACATCTTTATTAAAAAGAGGTTCAACAACATCAAACTTAAATGAATGCAAGTATCTTTGAACAGTTAACCAATAAGACGATGTAAATGATGTAAATATTATAGCGACAAATAAGCTTATTCCCAAAAAGAATAACTTTATCGATCGGCCTTTCATTAATTTTGATAAAAAATCATTTATTAAGCCGGCACGATTTTTAAAACTCAACACACTTGAAAGTCTTCGTCCTGCAAAAACCAAGTTAAAATACACAAATATAAAAAACACAATTATGCTTACAAACCTGACAATAAGGCGAAAAGATAAGGAGGATAAAAAAACATTCAAGTAGCCAGTAGATTTAAACCACATGATTTCAGTAATAAAATTTGACCCCAAGGTTATAATACCTAGAATGATAAAGATTGTAGCTATCAAGATAAATACAAATTTGCGTTTGGTCACTCTTTTCCCCTCCAATATATTGCAATGGTTGTTTTTGCAGTTGTAGATTATGGTCTTAATCATTATACGATTTGATGACACAAATACTACAGTTAGCGTATGTAAATACATTACGCAACTATTATTAACTATTACAACTATATTAACACATTATTGATTCCAGTGTATAAAAATAATTCCGATGAAGATGACGACACCATAAGAGTTTCTATACCGAACCGAAGTCATTATTAATTTATAAAATACAAATTTAGGTGATACTGTGAATAACTTTTTTAAAATACTCCTTTTTAGTTCTATATCAGGTTCAGCCGTTATAATTGGCGGATATTTGGGTACAAAAAAAATACCTGACAAGCTTTTGGCCTTTATTTTAACCTTTGGATCAGGTGTCCTTCTTTCTGTGCTTTCATATTCTCTTATGCACGAAGCATATAAGTATTCTGGGCCAATATGCACATCAGTTGCCTTTTTGACCGGAGGAATTCTTTTTTTAATTATAGAAACGCTCCTGGAAATACATGTTGCCGAGGGAACAGGTATGATACTGGGCACTGCCCTTGATGACCTGCCTGAGGCCTTGAGTATGGGCATTGGATTTGCCTCTGACCAAGGCCGTTTGGGTGTAGTACTTGCACTATCTATCTTTCTTCATAACATACCTGAAGGTATTTCCTCCACATCTGATCTTATTAATAATGGAAATTTAACTGCACGTTCTGCCATGGTCCTTGCTTTTATGATTGCTCTAATGAATCCCTTTGCTGCCTTAACGGGGTACTATATCCTGAGAAATTTAAGCAAAATGTGGATTGGAATGATTATGGCGTTTTCAGGTGGTTCAGTATTATTTATGACTGGAACAAATCTCATACCAAAGGCCCACAAAATAGGAACAAAACTTGAAAACCTTGGCCTTCTCATCGGCTTCCTCACTGCTTTTTTGCTAAGTCGCTTAATGTAAATAACATAACATTTTTGCAAATGTTATGTTATAATTTAATTAAAGTAAATTCTGGGGGGGGTTCTTTTGGAAAGCATAGATGTAGCTAAAATAGCAATTAAGATGTCCCTTTCAACCCGCAGCGAAGAAACGGAATTCAAGAAACTTTATGCAAAAGATAATGTTAAGGTAGCAGCAGTAGACTTTGGCGGAGACTTTTTAAATTCGATTAAAAAAATAATTGAGAGAACATTAGTTGCAGCTAAGCGGGAGGGCGTTATTGAAGAAGAAACTCATGTACTTGAGGGAGCCGTTGTTGGAGCTACGCGAGAGGCCCTTTCTCAAGTAATGCAAAAGGCCTTAGGTCTCAATGTAGGTGGAAAGATAGGGATTGCCAGATATGGTGAACATATAAGTGTTGCAATGTTTTTTGGTGTTGGTTTCTTAAATCTAAATGAAGTAGTTATTGGTGTAGGCCATAGGTCGTTGCCCATAATTAAAAATTGATGCTTTTATTTTCTTGACAACAGTTTTTTCAAGTTATATACTAAAAGTGTAGAATGGTATTTTAAATTAAAACTGGTAGGACGGTAGTATGGTAGGGAAATAGTGTGTAGAAAATAATACACTCTTTTCCGAGTGTATTTTTGTTTTTTTGTTCCCCATACTAACCGATTCAAAAGTAAGGGGGTTTTTTATTTGAAAAAACTATTAACAACAACTCTAGTGGTTTTAATCACTTTAACTCTCATCTTAACAGGCTGTGGTGCTAATTCAACAGACAAAAATAGTGATGACAGCTCTGCTAATGAGTCAAAAGTTTTTAAAATTGGTATCTCACAGTATGTTGAGCACCCTGCACTTGACGCAGCGCGCGAAGGATTTATTGAAGGCTTAAAAGAAGAAGGCTTTGAAGAAGGCAAAAATGTAGAATTCAGTTTAGAAAATGCTCAAGCAGATTTCCCGACAACACAGACCATTGCAAAAAAATTCAGTAGCGAAAATGTAGATCTGATCCTCGCTATTGCCACACCTTCAGCGCAATCAGCAGCTAATGTCACAAAAGATATACCAATTTTAATCACCGCTGTAACAGATCCGGTTTCAGCAGGCCTTGTAAAAAGCCTTGAATCTCCGGAAACAAATGTAACAGGTACTACAGACATGAACCCTGTAAAACAGCAATTTGAATTACTAAAAGAAATCTTACCAGATGCTAAAAACGTCGGTATAGTTTTCAATGCCGCAGAGGCTAATTCCAAAGTTCAAGTTGATATTGCAAAAGAGGCTGCAAAAGAGCTTGGACTTACAATTGTGGAAGCAAATGTATCAAACAGCAGTGAAGTAAATCAAGCAATACAGACAATTGCCGATCGGATAGATGCTATATATGTACCTACTGACAATACTGTAGCTTCCGCAATCGGAGCAGTAGTAAAAATTTGTAATGATGCAAAGATACCGGTAATCGGTTCAGAAAGGGCTCACATTGATAACGGTGGCCTTGCAACAATTGGAATCGATTATTTCCTCTTGGGAAAACAGACAGGTAAAATGGCTGCCCGTGTTTTAAAAGGGGAGAAACCCGCAGAAATACCAGTCGAAGATTCAAAAGACTTAAAGCTCATTGTAAACAAAAAGGCAGCAGCGGCAATCGGCATAGATGTGCCAGAAGCTGTGCTTTCCAAAGCCGATGAGGTTATAGAATAAGTTATTTTAATAAGAATTTTCAATGTAAGGCCGGCTTTTTATAAAACATTGTAACAATGTAACAAGAGGTGTTATAACTAATGTGGCAATCAATGATATTGAATTCTCTTGAACAAGGACTTGTATTCGGCATAATGGCTCTAGGTGTATATATTACCTTCAAGGTACTTAATTTTGCTGACCTTACAGTTGATGGAAGTTTTCCCCTTGGTGCTGCTATGGCCGCTTCGCTTATAGTAAGCGGCCACAGCCCTTTTCTTGCAACATTGGCAGCATTTATTGCCGGAGGTGCTGCAGGCTGCTTAACCGGTATTTTAAACACAAAGGCAAAGATAAGTGATCTTCTTTCAGGTATTCTCACAATGACTTCACTTTATTCAATTAATTTGAGGATTATGGGTCAACCAAACATCCCACTTTTAAATCAACCAACGGTATTTTCACTGACAAGGGACTTTTTAATAAGATTTTTTCCCGGCTTTTCTGATAAATATTTATATCTTTTTTCCTTTGTTATTTTGGCCTTATTAACTAAAATATTACTTGATACTTTTTTAAAGACCCAATTGGGTTTTGCCTTAAGGGCAACAGGCGATAACCCACAAATGATTCGCGCACAGGGAGTAAATATCGAGTTTGCAAAAATATTTGGAGTTGCCCTCTCTAATGCCTTCGTTGGCCTATCAGGTGCTCTTGTCGCCCAATATCAGGGGTTTGCAGATGTGGGTCTGGGAATAGGCACCGTAGTATCAGGGCTAGCTTCAGTAATTATCGGCGAGGCATTACTTGGGGAAAAACCACTTTTCATCACGACTCTAGGGGTTTTATTGGGCTCTTTTGTATATAGATTTAGTATCTCGCTCGTCTTATCTTTCAGGCTTGCACAGGCATCAGATTTAAAACTGCTTACTGCTATTGTCGTTATAATAGCCCTTACAGCTCCACAAATAAAAAAGACTATTAAAATCTCATCATAAGGGGGCATTGATAAATTGGTTATTCTAGAAGACTTGAAAAAAACCTTTAATCCAGGTACACCAAATGAAAATAATGTGTTTAAAGGTCTTTCCTTAAAAATAAATGAAGGTGATTTTATTACTGTCATAGGCGGAAATGGAGCAGGCAAATCTACACTATTAAACCTAATCGCAGGAGTATTTCCCGTAGATAGTGGCAGAATTATTTTAGACGATAATGATATAACGCATCTTCCAGAACACAAGCGAGCAGCTTTCATCGGTCGTGTATTTCAAGATCCCATGCTGGGCACATCGCCTTCAATGACTATTGAGGAAAATTTATCTTTGGCATATTCCAGGGCAAAAAATATCTCTCTTAGATGGGGACTTAACTTATATAAACAAAAGTTGTTTAAACAACATTTATCAAAAATACCTCTAGGCCTTGAAAGTCGCCTAAAAACCAAGGTGAAACTACTATCTGGAGGACAAAGACAGGCATTAACTCTTGTTATGGCCACAATGAAAAAACCGCGGTTGCTACTTCTAGACGAGCACACCGCAGCTCTTGATCCAAAAACCGCTATAATGGTAAACAACTTGACAGAAGATATTGTATATAAAAATAAGATCACCACGATCATGGTGACACATAACTTGGAGCACGCAATAAAGATGGGAAATCGCCTAATTATGATGCACCAAGGTCAAATAGTAATGGATATTAAGGGCGAAGAAAAATCAACTATGACAATACCCAGGCTTTTGAATAAATTTGAACAAACTCAAGGGGAAAAATTTGCAAACGATCGAGTCATGCTAGCCTAAATATTAAATTTGGCATAGCGTGACATTTCCCCTTTTTTATAGAATACAACTCCAATTTTTTTAATCTCGGTGCTTTCAGGGATATCATGTTCAAAGGCTTGTGCAGTAATGTATTTTGATATTTCATTGCCAGAAAAATTTGCCGCTATAGGCAAATTTTTTTGTACCCATTCTTCATCATATATATACTGTGAAACTCGCTGCCATAGTGCTTTCATATTGACATTTCTTGAACAAATGAGATTACCTCCGCTTTTACCATTAAAATATCTGTAGTCGAAATTTATATAGTCTCTTAAAAGTTCCTCATCTATGCCCAAACTTACACCGAACTTGAAAAGTAAATCATATCTTGCTTTTAAAGAATGATTTCTTTTATACACATCATTTTTTATAAAAAAATTGTTAAGTGAATAGAAAAGCTCAAAGGGTCTATCAAAAAACTTAAGAAGAAAGGTAAATGAATGGTAAAAACGACCATCATTGTAATATTTATCCACTAATTTGGCAATCCCCTTTAAAATGCTCAATTCTTCATAAGATATCCAATCATTGTATAAAATTTCATAAGGTGCTTTTGAGCGGTATACTATGCCATATTTATCCGCCCGTTTTCTGATAGAAGTCCCTTTTAACAGCTTCAAAAAACCTAATTGAATTTCTTCTGGATAAAGATTAAAAACCTTGTCAAAGGAATGGGAAAAACTTTCGAAATCCTCATATGGAAGACCTGCAATTAAATCGACATGGAGCTTTACACCAGCTTTTTTCAATATTTCTATGCCTTTAAGGGTTTTTTCCACATTAGTCGTCCTGTTTATAGCCTTTAAAGCCTCAAGATTCACCGTCTGTACGCCTACCTCAAATTGAAGCCTTTCCTTAATTTCATCCAGACTTTTTGCAAATTCTTCATCAACCAGTTCAGGATTTATTTCACAGTGAAAGATGGTATCTTTGCCTAAACGCCGAATTATATCAAATATTTTTATAGCCCTTCCACGATTACAGTTAAAGGATCTGTCAACTAACTTGACTACCCTTACGCCCTTTTTTACAAAAAATAAAAGATCTTTTTCAATCTTTGAAAGTGACGAAAATCTTACACCTTTTTCAATAGAAGAGATGCAAAAAGCGCAATTAAATGGACAGCCCCTTGATGTCTCATAATATACAAGCTTATTTTCAAGATCTTCACTTTGTTCATATGACATAGGTATTTCATTTAGATCCATAAAACCTTCAGGCGAAGTTGTTTTGATGTTTGCGCCATCCCTAAAAGCCAAACCATCTATCTTCTCGAAACCTTGCATACTATTATTTAACACATTAAGGTGAAGATAGATTCTGTAAGC
>DUTQ01000217.1 GCA_012841995.1 Thermoanaerobacterales bacterium
CGGGAGGGTCTGGAGGAATTGGAGAAAGTATATGTTTAGAAATGGCAAAACAGGGGGCTATTGTTATAATAAATTATAATTCCAATAAACAGAGTGCCCTAGAAATTGCACAAAAAATAGGGAATATTGGTTTTAAATCGGAAATTTATAAAGCAGATGTTTCTGATTTAGACCAAGTTATCGAAATGGTTAATAGTGTGTATAAGAAATTTGGTAAAATAGATATTTTAGTAAACTGTGCTGGTATTACTAGGGATAATCTCTTGATGAGGATGAGTGAAAAACAATGGGATGATGTAATTACCACAAATCTAAATGGAGTATTTAATACATCGAAAGCTACTGTAAGATATATGATAAAACAAAGATATGGTAGGATAATTAACATTTCATCAATTGTAGGTATTTACGGAAACCCAGGTCAAACAAATTATGCTGCAGCAAAAGCGGGAATTATAGGTTTTACAAAAGCATTAGCAAAAGAGGTTGGTAGTCGGCAAATTACTGTAAATTCAATAGCACCAGGTTTTATAAAAACCAAAATGACTGAATTTCTTGCTGACAAGACATCCTTAATTGAAGAGAGAATAGCCTTAAGAAGATTGGGAAAACCTGAAGATGTAGCAAATTTAGCTGTGTTTTTGGCGTCAGAAGAGGCAGGGTACATTACAGGTCAGGTTATTGCTGTTGACGGAGGGCTTGCTTTATAATATCTTTAAATATGGACCAAAATTTCATATTCACCGAAGGGGGGTGAAAGTGTGGAATTACTGGATAAAGTTAAACAGATTATTGCCGATCAGTTGGGTATTGACGAAGATGAAGTAACGCCAGAAGCATCTTTTATTGATGATCTTGGTGCTGATTCGCTGGATATTGTTGAACTGATAATGGCTTTTGAAGAGGAGTTTGATTTAGAGATTCCAGATGAAGATGCGGAGAAAATAAAAACTGTTCAAGATGTTATAGACTATATGAAAAATTATACCGCATAACTTCTCAAAAGTCCCGTGGTCAGGCTGCGGGGCTTTGTTCTAATTATTGATGAGTCTAATCCTTGATATTATACAAATATTATATAAAATAATATTTGTATAATATATTTTATATAAATAATGATAACAATAAAAGGATATTTAAAAAATGCAGTAATTAACTTGCTATAGAAAGTTTCGAACTGGTGTTTTATTTTATATTTGTAGCAGTATTTATTATAGAGACTAAATAATATCTATAAAAAGATCAGGAGGAAATTTTATGAGAAAAAAAAGAGTTGTTATTACCGGATTAGGTGTAATTTCTCCAGTTGGTACAGGAAAAAATAAATTTTGGGAATCATTATTAAAAGGAGTATCCGGTATAGATCATATTACTAGATTTGATACAAATGGTTTTTCATCTAAAATTGCGGGTGAAGTTAAAGATTTTGAACCAGATAAATATATAGAAAAAAAGGAAATCAAAAGATTAGATAGATTTACTCAATTTGCTGTTTCTGCTTCAAAAATGGCCATTGAAGATGCAAAGTTAAATCTAAATGATACTGATCCCAACAGAGCAGGTGTAATTGTAGGTTCGGGCATTGGTGGAAGCGAAACTTGGGAACAACAGCATATAAACCTTGTGAAAAAAGGCCCTCGGAGAGTAAGTCCATTTTTTGTACCTATGATTATATCTAATATGGCTTCAGGTCAGGTTGAAGTTAGGGCCTTTTAAA
>DUTQ01000380.1 GCA_012841995.1 Thermoanaerobacterales bacterium
ATTTGCAACTATTTTTCTTGTATAATATTTCTACAATCAAAATATTAAAGCGGGAAAGGCATTTCTTGACTTTTGCAGTAAAACGAGACGAAAAAAGCCCCAACCACTTTAATACAAAGGGTTTTGGGCTTTTTATTTTTGTCAAAAAGTTGTAGTGAAAATCACCTTTTTTTAACCTCACCTAAAATTTTTTTAATATCTCCGAGCTTCATATACTTTTTGCTAAAATCAATATCCAACTCATTACCGATATCTTTAAGAACATCATTGTAAAAGCCAAAAAGATAATAATTCTCCTTAAGATTACAACAGGATGCCCTACTAAGGCTCTCAAGTATTTCTGTCACAGAATACTTCCACTTTAACCTGTACTCAAGTATCCTGATAATTACAAGTGATATAAAGCAAGTTAAAAAATGAGCATCAATATGTTCTTTCAGCGACAGATAAACTGGTCTGCTCTCAAAATCGCTTTTTGTAACCTTAAAGGATTCTTCAATCTTCCAAAGACCGCGGTACATCTCAATGATCTTCTCAGGCGACTCCTTGTATTCGCTAGTAACAATGGCATAATATCCGTCGAACTTTTCTTCTTCACGTAATTTTTCTTCATCAAAAGCTAAGTGTCGGTGAACACTTTCCAATATCTCACCAGTTTTAGCATCGAAGGTAAGGTTTTTTACATACTTAGCAGCACCGAAAGACGTTGATTTATTGTATTTTGCAGGATTCTTAATCAAATCCATTGCCTTAACCAGTGCTTGCGCCCGCTCTTGTTTAGCTTTGGCTGCATACTTAGGGCTATAAAAAATCACCTGCTTTTCATCTACCGTCTTTTTTAACTTCTTTCCTCTCACCGAAGTCACCTTTATTTCTCTTGGATAAAGCCTAGATTTAATTTTAAAACCATCGCCTTTATGGATATATCCATCCTCATCAAGGACATAATCCTTAAATTCCCTATCGGCTGATCGAACAGAGTAGCTCAATATATAGCCGTTTTTAGCAGAAAGGATATACCAAATATTATCTCCCGTGGTTATCCCTCTATCTGCAACAATAATAATTCTACCTAAAGAATATTCTCTTTGGATCTTACCCAATGCAGGAATCAACGTAGTTTTATCGGGAGCGTTCCCAGGGAAAAGCTTATACGTGATAGGTATACCATTTGTATCCATAAATAATCCCATCTGCACAATCGGATCCGGACGGTGTTCTTTCGAAACCCCCTTCTTCCTTAGCTCATCTTGCTTGTCTATTTCAAAATAATAATTTGTAACATCGTAATAAACCAAATCAGTATTGCGCCCATACTGCTCTTTAATGCGTTCATGTAACCAAAACTGAAGATCATCACTGTATTTATTAAAAAAAGAAAGGCATCGATAAATATCGTCCAAAGAGAAGTCAAACTTCTCGAAGAACATATCCCTATTTTCAAAAGTCTTTTTCTTAGAACCAGGATACAACAAACGCGAGAATACCAGTAGTTTCATAATGGCATTGGCATCATATTTTTCTTTAGAATGTCGTTGCCTGTTTTTAAGGAATGTATCAATTTTAAGTTCATGATAAATTTTGCTCAAAGCTGCATAGCCAAAATTCTTAAGGCCATCGTAATTGGATTCCATAGATTCATCTAGAGAAATTTTAAGATTAACGGGTAGCCTTTCTTCATAATGCTTTTCATTCATTTTGCGGACTTCATCAGTGAAAAAAGCAATAGGATCGTCATATTTCTTTTCAAGCTCATCCAGATATCCAATGGAGCGAACTGTAGCTGTACGAGATTGTTTAGTTTTCTTGTCATAATAGCTATTAACGATTGATAAATAGGTCCTTCCAGTCTTTTTATTTGTACTTTTTTTAAGATATATTTTAAAAACCCCCCACCGTTTTAGCAATTAGGCATCTCTTACAATTATACCATGTAACGCCATAAAACGCCAGCATTATTTGACTAAAATTTAAAATAAAAATACCCGAAATCATTAATAATGTCAATGGTTTCGGGCTATGCTAATTTGAAATTGGCTGCAAAACTAGGGAAAGAATCTAGCGATGAATTAAAAAATTCTCTTACACAAAAACAATAAAAAAGCAGAATTTATTATGCAGGATAAAAGTTTCAAAGGGATGTTGCCTACTTCTACTTGACACTAAATTTAATATGACATAGGGTTGACACAAGTAAAGTTTTATAGTAAGATTATATCTGCTTGTTTTAAGTGGGCCATTAGCTCAGGCGGCAGAGCACCTGACTTTCAATCAGGGCGTCGGAGGTTCGAGTCCTCCATGGCTCA
>DUTQ01000218.1 GCA_012841995.1 Thermoanaerobacterales bacterium
AGGCCGCTGCAGAACTAGCCAAAAAAGTTAATGTAATGTTGGTTATAGGAGGCCGCAATAGCTCTAATACTAAAAAACTTGTTAAAGTTTGCGAGAATTCAGGTGCTAAGACTTTTCATATAGAAACATCTGCCGAAATAAAAAGTGCATGGTTTAGCGCTACTGATAAGGTTGGCATAACGGCAGGTGCTTCAACGCCTGATTGGATTATAAAGGAGGTAATATCCAAAATGGATGAGCTAAACAATGATTTAAAAAAACAAGAAGTTGAAAATGAGAGAGAAGGTGAAATTACGTACGAAGGTACTTTTAAAGATATTAATGAAGGTTCAATTGTAGATGGAACAGTTGTTAAAGTAAGCGACAATGAAGTGTTAGTAAATGTAGGCTTTAAATCTGATGGAATAATTCCTTTAAATGAACTTTCAAACTCACCTGTTGAAAAACCATCTGATATTTTAAAAGTTGGAGATGAGATAAGCGTATATGTGTTAAAATTAGAAGACAAAGATGGGAATTTACTGCTATCAAAAAAACGAGCCGATTCTATAAAGACTTGGGAAAAATTAGAGAAAGCTTATAAAAATGAAGAAGAAATCGAAGGAATTGTAACAGAAGTTGTAAAAGGCGGCATGTTAGCAGATGTAAACGGAATTAAAGGTTTTATTCCTGCATCCCATTCTGATTTGAGATATATACCAGATCTTAATATTTTTGTAGGTCAAAAATTGAAATTTAAAATACTAGAATTAGATGCAACCAAAAATAGACTTGTAATGTCTCGAAAATTGGTTATGGAAGCTGAAAAAGAAAAATTGAGTCAACAAACCTGGGCTAGTATAGAAGAAGGACAGGTTATTAAAGGTGTAGTTAGGCGGCTTACAGATTTTGGTGCATTTGTCGATATAGGTGGAGTTGATGGTTTGATACATATTTCAGATTTGGCATGGCATAGAGTTGGTCATCCATCTGAAATAGTGGAAGAAAACCAGGAAATAGAAGTTAAGGTATTAAAAGTAGATAAAGAGAGAGAGAGAATTTCACTTGGCTTAAAGCAAGTCTTACCTGATCCTTGGGAAAATGTAGAAAATAAATATGAAATAGGTTCAATTATCGAAGGAAAAGTTGTAAAACTTGTAAGTTTTGGCGCATTTGTTGAGGTTGAACCTGGTATTGAAGGTCTTGTCCACATATCCCAAATCTCTAAAGAACATATACCTACCCCACAAGATGTATTAAGTGTTGGGGAAAAAGTAAAAGTAAAGCTATTAGATATCAATGCAGCAGAAAAGAAAATGAGCTTAAGCATAAAGGAAGCCCTGGATGAGGAGAAAACACCAATTTCAGACAACTATGAAAAGCCTAGTGAAACCGGTATAACCATTGGAGAAATGGTCGGTGACGTTTTTAATAAAAAAGAAGATTAATAATAAAGAATCGGGGAGATATATCTCCCCAATTTTTATGAAAGGGTATTGTATATATGGAAGATCTGAGAAAAAAAAGGAAGAAGGAACACATAAAATATTTTTTGGAATTGGAGAAACATTTAAATAGGAATGTTTTTGATGATGTAACTATAATACATAATTGCCTTTCAGAAATTAATCCCAAAGAAATAGATATTTCAACAAACTTACAAAATATTAAACTTAGGTCTCCGATAATAATAAATGCAATGACTGGTGGTTTTTACGGTGCCAAAATAATTAACAAAAACCTTGCAAGAATAGCTAAAGAATTGGATATAGCTATGGCTGTTGGATCTCAAAAAATAGCATTAGATAATCCAGAAAATATACCGAGCTTTAGTATTGTACGCAAAGAAAATCCAGATGGTATAATTTTTGCAAACTTAAGTTCTGAGGCCACCGTTGATGATGCTTTAAAAGCTATAGATATGATTGAAGCTGATGCAATACAGATTCATTTAAACATGCCCCAAGAGATAATAATGAGTGAAGGCAGAACGAATTTCGCAAATACAATAGATAATATTAAAGAGCTGTTACATAATATTAATGTTCCTGTCATAATAAAAGAGGTTGGATTTGGAGTAGCAGCTGAAGATGCTCAAAAACTTGTAGATTGCGGAGCTAATATTATCGATATTGGTGGAGCCGGTGGTACAAATTTCATTTGCATTGAAAACCTAAGACAAACTAAATCACCTTATTACAATCTGGAACATTGGGGTATACCTACAGCAGCAAGTTTGGTAGAAGTTGTAAAACAAGTAGGTGATAAAGCTGATGTTATATCTTCTGGAGGCTTAAAAACCGGCCTTGATGTTGTGAAATCTTTAGCCCTTGGCGCAAATGCAACAGCTTTTGCTGGAACATTTTTATATATTCTCATGAAAAAAGGGCCAGATGTTTTGAAAAAGCATATACTAAAAATGGAAAGAGAAATAAAATACACAATGGCTATGGCAGGAGCAAAAAATATTGCAGAAATAAGACAAAGACCACTGATCGTAGAAGGAAGAACGTATAATTGGCTAAAACAAAGAGGTTTTTACAAATAACCGCTACCTATAACATGTTATCAAGTAATTTTATGAAATCTATTGACAAACTGCGATAATCTGCTAAAATTTTATTTGACTGAATTCATTAAAATGAAAAAGAAGGGGGTATTAATGGTCAAATGAAAGCTTTGGGCCGTCATATATTGGCGGAAATTTATGATTGTAATCCAAATGTTTTAAACGATCGAGAATTAATCGAAGAAATACTTGTAAAAGCAGCATTAGAAGCAGGAGCCGAAGTTAGGGAGGTTGCGTTTCATAAATTCAGCCCCCAAGGTGTTAGTGGAGTCGTAGTTATATCAGAATCACATCTTGCTATTCATACATGGCCTGAATTGGGTTATGCAGCAGTTGACGTGTTTACGTGTGGAGATAGGGTTAATCCTTGGGATGCCTGTAATTACATTTCAGAGAGCTTTAATTCAACTCATATGACAGCTACCGAAGTTAAAAGAGGAATTTTTGAAAAACCTGTTAAAGTTGTCAATTTTTAAAGGAAGGGGATTTTTTTGAGTTTTAAAGATTCCTATAATGTTTTTGAGTTTGTATAACTAGGAGAATGCGTGAATGAAAAATCGCGCATTTTTCTAGTTTTATTTGTATAATAGTTGTTTTTCTGGTTATATTAAGTAACGAAGACCCCCTTTACATTTAGCCCCCATGATACATTTGCTTAAATGTATCATGGATTTTTTTTTATAAAAAATATGTGTTATAATTAGTCTCATGAAAGATTTTAAGCAAAGTTAAATAGGGAGGGGGTTTCTTTGGATAAGTTCGTAGACTTCACTATAAAGATAAGGAAATTATGTGGTATTGATTTAACTTGTTATAAAGAACGACAGATGAAAAGAAGGATAAACGCTCTTATAAAACGAAATGGGTTGATAGATTATGATGATTATTTCA
>DUTQ01000219.1 GCA_012841995.1 Thermoanaerobacterales bacterium
CATAGCCACCATATGATCCAGTATATAATAGACCATGGTGGCCAAGTATCAACACAGTACTCTCACCTTTCTAATATATCAGTTTCAAACGGCACTAAAGTCAATAAGGGCGATGTCGTAGGATTAGTTGGCAGCACAGGCTGGTCTACAGGGCCACACCTACATTTTACAGTTTATAAAAATGGTCAGCATGCAAGCCCTTGGAATTGGCTAAGATAAATGATATAATAATTTGGGCATATAATCTTTTTGCTTTAAATCCTTGCCGCGAATTTATACGATAGGTGGTTTTTGATGATGCTGACTTCAAGGACGAAAAATATTATAAAAGTAGCGGTACTATGTCTAATAGTATCGCTGCTTTCGTTTATATTAGGGGCACATGTGAACAGTAAGCCCCTTTCTATTTTTAATAAATCTAATGATGGAACAAAGGCTTATGTTCAAAAAATTGATGATGAAAAACAGCTTGAGGCTAATAAGGATATAAAGCGATTGCTTGAGGCTATGGAGCTTATAGAGGCAAAATATGTAAGGGATGTAGACAGAGAGGTGCTATTAAATGGTGCTATAAAGGGAATGGTAGAATCCCTTGAAGATCCCTATTCGGTTTATATGACTCCTGCAGAATTTGAGAGTTTTATGATATCTGTAGACGGCGCTTTTGAAGGCGTAGGGCTTTCCCTGGGTCTGGATGAAGAAACAGGGGAGGTTATTGTTGTATCACCAATAGAGGGAACGCCAGCACATAAAGCAGGTATTCGGCCAAAAGATATCATCATTAAGGTTGATGATGTCGAGCTTAAAGGTAAAAAATTGGATGATGCTGTGAGCTTAATAAGAGGCCCAAAAGGCGAGAAAGTGACAATTTATGTAAAAAGACAAGGGGTTAAAGATATATTAAAATTTGATCTTGTCAGGGACAATATAGTGCTTAAAACAGTAAATCACGAGGTTCTTGGAAATAATATAGGATATATAAAGATTTCATCATTTGATTCACATACTGCAGATGAATTTGATGAATCGTTGGCCCAATTAAAAAAACAATCGGTAAAAGGACTTATACTAGATCTTCGAAATAATCCCGGTGGCTCATTATATGAATCAGTTAAAGTAGCTGATAGAATTCTAGGGAAAGGCAGAGTTGTATATACAGAAGACAGGCATAAAAATATACTTGAAGAATATTATTCAGATGCAGAAAAAATCGATATGCCACTCGTAGTATTAGTCAATGAAAACAGCGCTAGTGCATCAGAAATAGTGGCTGGAGCAATTCAAGATCATAAAGCTGGAGTTCTGGTAGGGACCAAAACATTTGGGAAAGGGTCTGTCCAAGAGCTAGAGCCTTTTAATGATGGTTCTGGCATGAAACTCACCATAGCAAAATATTACATTCCCAGTGGAAGAAGTATTGATAAGGTGGGAATACAACCAAATATAAAGGTAGAAAATGAAAAAAATGTAGATACATTTAATATTCCTAGAGACAAAGATATGCAATTAAATAAAGCCCTCGAAGTTGTAAAGTCAATGATTGCTGGGAGTAAATAAGGGGCGTTGTAATGTATATATTTATTAAAATTGCTTTGATGATATTGCAGAGTTTGCCTGCAGCGATTTTAAACCCATTTTTTTGGGTAGTTATTTTTATAATATGGTTACAATGTAAAAAATCAGCGGAATTGGAAAAAAGTATGTTTGGGGCATCTAAGTTAAACCCTAAGGATAAGCTCATACATTCTGTATTTTCCGGGATATTAGGTGGCTTAATAGGCAGTTTTGTTGTAATGCTAATAGGGGTCAGCATTACAGAAACAGGGCTTATTTACGTATGGCCTGTTGCCATTATACTAGCCATCCTACATCCTCACCTAATGTGTTTTTCCTATGCAGGAGGATTAATTTCACTGTTTTCGCTGATATTTGGATTCCCTAAAATAGATGTAGCAGGTCTTATGGCTCTTGTTGCTGTGCTTCACTTGGTTGAAAGTGTTTTGATCTATTTCTTTGGCAATGCCAATGCTTCACCGGTTTTTATTAAAGATGAAAGATATGGAGTGATAGGAGGCTTTTCTTTACAGGAGTTTTGGCCTGTTCCTATTATCCTTTTAACAGTTATAATAGGTGAAATTCCCGTAAAAAGTGTTGTTCAAATGCCTGATTGGTGGCCGCTTATAAGGCCTTCAAAGGAATTGTTAAAAAACCCTAATGCGATTTTTATGATGCTCCCAGTAGTTGCCGCACTTGGTTATGGTGACATTGCCCTTACAACTACTCCAAAAATACGTGCTCGAAATTCTGCCAAAAACTTGCTTGCTTTTAGTGCATTGCTTTTATTCTTATCGGTTATGGTTTCAAGACACGTTTTATTTGCCTATGCGGCAGCCATATTTGCACCTGTTGCACACGAAATGTTGATAGTATTTGGAAGAAAGGCAGAGATGAATAATCTACCCGTTTTTATACCGCCTGAAAGGGGAGTAAAAATTCTTGATGTAATAAACGGTTCACCGGCGCAAAAAATGGGGCTTGGGCCTGGTGATATCATCGTTGCCGTAAATGGAAGAGAGATTATTGGCATTGAAGACTTTAATGATATTTTCAACCAATACCCCACATATATTTGGCTTGAGGCAAACTCTATTGATGGTGAAAAAAAGGAAGTTGAATTCAAGGCTTTTCCTAATGGTATCAATTCAATTGGTGCCATTATAGTGCCTGAAAGTGAACCACAAACCTTTGTTGTGGTGGAACAAAAAGGACTACTATATAGAATCAAGAAGTTCTTCAATAAATGAATAAACCCTAATTACTTATGAGGTATAGCAACATTTCCTCCGCTGGATCGATAATGGGAAAATCGCATTCATCTTTCAATACACTTTTAAGGTATGGAAGATGAGTACATCCTAATACTAAAGCTGCAGGTCGAAAGCTATTTACAAACATTGATTTAAGGTCAAATTTTTTTATGATCGATACCGAGGGTTCTAGGTTCTCTATAGATTCAATAACAGGTAACATTGAAATCCCCATGATCTCTATACCTGGATTCTCCTCATAAAAGATTTTCTCGATAGCTGAAAGGCACTGACCATTTGCAGCCCATAGAGTTATTTTTGAATACTGTTTTGCAAGTTTTTCATATATATCAAGTGGTGTCACAAGCTTTGTTCTTGGGACACTTTTTTTAATAAGTTCAATATCGATAGCAGCAGATAGCGAGTTGCAGTAAATCATAGTTCTAGTTATTTTTTGCTTTTCGTAATCTTTGATGATCGAAATAACCTTTTGTGTGAGCTTTTTGGGTCCGAGAAACTGAAGGAGATTTTGCTCTTTGGGGCTAGATGCCGTAGATTCTCCAATTGCTTGAAAACCTTTTTGTGATATAAAATCTACTCCCATTTGAGTATCTACCGGTGTCCCGGCGATGACACCGATTTTGATTTGCTGTTTTTCCATCTTATTTATCCCCCTTGAAAACCTAATCTAATTGTTGATTATTAACTGATACAATTTTATATCTTTTATTGCCAGTTTTCAAACCCCTTAAAAATAAAGGAAACGGTCATTTTAGGCCGTTTCCTTTTACTAAAATAAAATATATTTCTCAATAGATTGATATAAATTTAAAATGCTGGGATAACAGCACCCTTATATTTTTCCTCAATAAATTTCCTTACCTCTTCTGAATTTAGCGCTTCTGCTAGTTTCTTGAGTTCAGGTCTTTCCTCATCTCCTTTTCTTATGGCCAAAATATTGACATAAGGAGAATCTGATGATTCGATTATATAAGCATCTTCTGTGGGTACAAGGCCTGCTTCAAGCGCATAATTTGTATTAATAACTGCTGCATCCACATCATCAAGCACTCTTGGGATAGTTGCTGCTTCAAGCTCTGAGAACTTTATATTCTTTGGGTTTTCAGCTATATCTGCTATGGTAGCATCAATCCCAGTTCCTTCTTTTAACTTGATAACATTTGCTGACTGGAGTAGAAGTAAGGCTCTACCGCCATTTGTGGCGTCATTGGGAATGGCGATTGTAGCACCGTCTTTTAATTCATTCAGAATATCAATGGTTTCACCATCTTTTAATTCTTCTTTTAATTCATTGATATCTTTAAGTTTCTTCGAATAAAGCCCCATTGGCTCAATATGGACTTTTGCAATATATGTTAGGTCAAGACCGCGCTTTTGTGAAAAATCCTCAAGATATGGAATGTGCTGAAAATAGTTGGCATCAAGCTCTTTTTCATCAAGTTGAATATTTGGCTGCACATAATCGGTAAACTCCACTATATCCAAGATAATCCCCTCTTTTTCCAGCAAGGGTTTTACAACCTCAAGTATTTCTGCATGTGGAACAGGGCTTGCACCTACACTGATTTTAATTGGTTCATTTGATGCATCAGGTTCTTGTTGAGATTCATTTTGTGCACCACACCCAACAATAAGAGTTGCTGCCAAACACAAAACCAAAGCTAATGTTAAAACTTTCTTCATTTAAAATTCCTCCTTAGATATATTAATTTAATGTTAGCGGTTTATGGAGATTTTTCCTACAATTAAATCACCAATCATTTGAATAAGTTGTACCATTATTACAAGTATTATTACAGTATAAGTCATAATATCGAGCATATACCGCTGATAGCCGTATCTCACAGCTAAATCCCCTAGGCCACCACCTCCAATTACACCTGCCATGGCAGAATATCCCACAAGATTTATAGTGGTTATAGTAATTCCTGAAGCGATTGATGGAAGTGCTTCGGGAATTAGAACCTTTGTTATAATCTGAAGTGGAGAGGCACCCATAGATTGTGCTGCTTCAATAATGCCCTTATTTATTTCTTTTAGCGAGGTTTCTGTTAACCTTGCCATAAACGGAATGGCAGCTATTGATAGAGGCACAATAGCTGCAGTTGTACCTATAGACTTACCCACAACAAACCTTGTAAAAGGGATTAGAACAATAAGTAAAATAATAAATGGAATAGAGCGAAATATGTTAACGACTGCGCCGAGTATGGAATTTATAATATCATTTTGAAGAATTTGTCCTTTGTCAGTAACCATAAGGAGTATCCCCAAAGGTATCCCTAATACGGTGGCAAGCAATACAGAAACTGCAACCATATAAATTGTTTCAAGTGTTGAATTAGCCAATAGAATTGCTACATCTGCACTAAAGCTAAACATTTTCTATCACCTCCACATTCAGGCCAAGCTCTTTTAGATAATTTAAAGCATCATTTACTGCGCCATTGCTGTTTATAAGCTCAACAACTAGAGTTCCATATGGGGTTTTTTGTATATTATCTATATTTCCATATAGGATATTTGCGTCCACATCAAATTTTTTTACAAGGCTGGAGATTATAGGTTGAGCTGTAACCTCTCCAAAAAAGCCGATTTTAACTATCTTTCCTTCTTTAAAGCCATCTAGTTGGCGTATTCTCTGTTTTAAATCTTCGGGCAGCTCGGATAATGTAATGGACTTTAAAAAGTTCTTTGCTGTATCTGTTTTAGGATTTGAGAAAACGTCAAGCACAGGTCCTTGTTCCACAACACGGCTTTGCTCAATAACAGCAACTGTATTACAGATATGTTTAATCACAAACATTTCATGTGTAATGAGGACAATAGTAATCCCCAGTTTTTTATTTATGTCTTTTAAGAGTTCTAATATAGAAAGGGTTGTCTGTGGGTCTAAAGCAGAAGTTGCCTCATCACACAGCAGAACCTTAGGGTCGTTTGCAAGAGCCCTAGCAATCCCAACACGCTGCTTTTGACCTCCTGATAGTTGTGAAGGATAGCTATCGGCTTTGTCAGATAATCCGACAAGGTTTAATAGATTATCGACCTTCTCATCAATTTTAGTTTTTTCAACACCTGCTATTTCAAGTGGAAATGCTATATTGCCTCGTACGGTTCTTGATGAAAGAAGGTTAAAGTGCTGAAATATCATACCTATCTTTTTGCGCATTTCCTTTAGCTTATTTGGAGAAAGCCTTGTCATTTCTACACCGTCAATTTTAATTGAACCAGATGTGGGTTTCTCCAACATATTTATACACCGTAAAAGAGTACTCTTTCCAGCCCCGCTTAAGCCTATCACTCCGAAAACTTCTCCTTTTTCAATGTGAAGAGTGACGCCGTCTAATGCTTTTATATCACCTGCGCCAGTGGGAAATATTTTTGTAAGGTTTTCAATATAAATCATAATTTGACCCCCTAATATAAAAAACCCCTTCTGACAAAAGGAAGAGGTTAATTTCTAAACCCTCTCATCTGCCAGAACATAAGTCCTGCAGGAATTAGCACCGCTGTAATTTAAAAATAAATTACCGGTTGCCGGGCTTCATCGGGCCAGTCCCTCAGCCTGCTCTTGATAAGAGTTTAATTAATTTATTTGCTTATTGTTATAAATAGTAGCATTAATTAAAGATATTGTCAACAACAAAACAAAAAAATTTTATCCTGAAATTAAGAAAGATAAGCTTTATGAACAAAATTCTGAATAAATGATGTAAAATTGGGCAAAAATATATGTGTAAACAACTTTATCTGTGTTGATATATAATGTAAAACACAAAACAAATAATTGTTAGAAAATACATCACATTTCTAACAATATATACTTGAAAGAATGTTTTCGGTGTGTTATAATGTTTGTGAAAGAACTAACAGGCTTGCC
>DUTQ01000220.1 GCA_012841995.1 Thermoanaerobacterales bacterium
AAAAAGCCTATGAGTTGGTTTCTAAATGCCACTAGAAAAGCGATATATAGTATGGATAAAAAAAAGTTCATTTGAAGAGCTGTTTTCGTATAATAGCGCGCTCCTTTTATATCACCCTTGCCTGTTGATTGAGCGACACTTATCTCCCCGCCTATTCTGGACATCATAATAAAGGCCATAGCAACCCAAGTAAAAAAGCCTGCTGTTCCAACAGCAGTTACAGCATTACTCCCCAGTTTACCCACCCATATAAGATCAGTCAAATTATAGGCCATTTGCATAAAAGAAGTCCCCATAATAGGCAGGGCAAGTTTAACAAGGGTTTTTGCTATATTACCTTCTGTTAGATTAATTTTTCGCATAAGCCTAGTCTCCAATCTTAATATTGTCTGCCAAACTATTATAACAAATAATCAATGATAAGGGCAATGATATGGACCAAGCATAATCTACAACAAGTAATCTTGATATCATATTACGTATAAAGAAATAACGAAAACAGCTGAAAAAAAACTGGAAATCAAGTTACTCATTAAGACTAACTCTCTTTCCAGTTTCCAAATATATTACCATTTCGCCGATATTTGTGCTATGATCACCTATCCTTTCAAGGTGCCTTGCAATGAAAAGAAGATGTGTGGCTTGAGAAATCGTTTTCGGGTTTGATATCATCAGAAAAAGCAATTCTCTGAAAACCTGTGAGTAAAGATTATCAATTTCCTTTTCCATATCAAATAGGCCTTTAGCCATTTCAATATCTTGTTTAACATAGGAGTCGAGGGCTGTTTTCACCATCTTTTTTGTAATATCTGCCATGCGCGGTATATCAACTAATGGTTTAATATATTTTTCATCTAATAATTCAATAGCTATTTCTGCTATATCTACAGCCTTATCTGATATCCGTTCTAAATCAGTTGTCAGCTTTATTGCCACAAATATAGTTCTAATATCCTTTGCAATTGGCTGCCACTTTATAATGAGCTTTACACACTTGTCTTCTATTAAAAGTTGTAATTTATCAATTTCTTCATCTCGTTTTATTACTTTTTCTGCCATGTCTTTGTCTTTTTTTACAAGGGATCCTACTGCCTCACATATTTGCTGTTCCACTATTGTGCCCATTCTAAGTAAATCCTGATGTAGTTCATTAAGTTCCATATCAAAATACGGCCTAATTTTAGTCATAAAAATAGCCACCTTTCTCTTATTAATCCAACGGCAAACCATCAAAGTTCCATCTGAATTAAATCTTACATTATCCAAATCTTCCGGTGATATAATCTTCAGTTCGCTTATCTTTAGGGTTATAAAACATTTCATCAGTCTGCCCAAACTCAATGATCTCTCCATCTAGAAAAAAAGCTGTATAATCAGAAATCCTTGCAGCCTGTTGCATGTTGTGAGTAACAACAACTATTGTATAATCTTTTCTAAGCTGCTGAATAAGTTCTTCAATTTTAAGTGTAGAAACAGGATCTAGGGCTGAACAAGGTTCATCCATCAACAAAGTTTCCGGTTCTACCGCAAGCACCCTTGCAATACACAATCTTTGTTGTTGACCACCTGACAATCCCATGGCCGGATCTTTTAATCTATCTTTTACTTCATCCCACAATGCAGCCTGTGTCAAACTCTTTTCTACAATTTCTTCAAGAATTGCTTTTTTCTTAATACCATGTATCCTTGGTCCATAAGCAATGTTATCGAAAATTGACATAGGGAACGGATTTGGCTTTTGAAACACCATTCCAACCATTTTCCTAAGATAAACTACATCAGTTTCGGGAAGAAGTATATCCTTTCCGTTGATAAACACCTTGCCAACCGCCCTAGCGTTTTCTATAATATCGTTCATCCGATTTAAGGTTCTTAAGAATGTGGATTTTCCACAGCCAGATGGCCCTATCAAGGATGTTACAGTATTTTTCTCAATGTCCATATTAACATCATTTAAAACCTTATTATCGCCATAAAAAAAATTTAATCCTTTTACCTGGATATTGTATCCCATAACCTTTCCCTCCATTTTTAAGCTTTTGGAAGCCTAAAAGTAAATGTGCTACCCTTTCCTAATTCACTTTTAACAGAAATATCGCCACCTTGAGCTTTCAATAAATGTTTTACCACAGCAAGGCCCAACCCCGTTCCTTTGATATCACGTGACCTTGATTTATCAACCCTATAGAAACGTTCAAAGATACGCGATATTTCTTCTCTGGACATACCTACACCACTATCAGCTACACTAACGGCTATATATTCAGACTGTTCTTTGACGATTACTTCTATTTTTCCATCGGGCTGGGTGTATTTAATTGCGTTATCAAGCAGATTTATCAACAATTGAATAACTGCATCTTCGCTTGCCCATACATAAGCTTTATCAGGCTTCTTGACAATAACTTCATGTCTCTTTTCATCAATTGCAGTTTGCAAAGCATTTAGAGCTTTATTTATCATCTTGATAATATCCACCTTGCTTTTTGCCATTGGAGTCTTTGGATTTTCTAAATTGGAAAAATATATAAGATCGTTGATAAGTCTTGTCATTCTATCAGATTCTTGTTTGATTATTTCGAGAAAATGCAGACAGTCTTCTGGTCTCTTATAAGCTCCATCTAAAAGGGTTTCTATAAAACCTGAAATAGATGTCAAAGGAGTCTTTAATTCATGAGAGATATTTGCAACAAACTCCGTTCTAGCCTTTTCCAGTTTCTTAAATTCTGTCATATCCCTTATAACGGCAACAGCGCCGCAATTATTTTCTTCTAAAATCGGTGCAATATTTACACGAAATACTCTCTCTTCAGGCTTAAAAATCTTAAATTCTTTACTAACTACCTGTCCGTTTATGAGAACTTCATTAATATATTCATAAAGGTCTTGATTCCTAACTATCTCCAGCAGATGTCTATTTAAAGCATCCTGCTCATTTATTTTAAAAAACCCTTCTGCTGATGGGTTTAACATGATTACATTACAATTATGGTCAACCGCTATCAGATTATCTGTCATACTGCTTAAAACTACTTCAATCTTTCTCTTCCTATCAGTCAGTTCTCTTACCGTTTGCTGTAGACTATCAGTCATTATATTAAAAGAATTCGCAAGTGCCTTTATTTCACCATTTTCGCGAGTTCTTATTTTCATATTGTAGTTTCCACGGGCAATCTCCCCTGCAGCCATAGCCATATCTTGTAATGGCTTTGTAATCTTTTTGGAAAAGAGACTGCTAAATATAAAAGCTATGATAAGCCCTATCAATGTAGTCCAGAAAACTATTCTCAATACAGAATTGGAGAGTTGCTTTATTTCAACTAATGGAAGTGATAATCTCACAACACCTGTAATTGCATTATTTCTTTGAATGGGAACGGCTACATACATCATGTTTTTTTTCAGAGAGGTGCTGTAACGAATGCTCATACCTACTTCACCCTTTAAAGCATTTTTAACTTCCGGTCTTGATTTATGATTTTCTATTTCTAAAGAACGAATATCGGAATCTGCAATTACATTACCTTCAATATCAATAACCGTAATCCGAGAGTTTAAATCACTACCGGTATCCATTATAAATCTTTGAATTTCTTCTTTATTTGCCCCTTCGGCCATCTGTTTTTGTACCACTCTCTGCAATATTTTGGCATTTGACATAAGTCTTGATTCTATGCCTTCTGTGAGATAGTCATCCACTTTATCTAACATGAGGATTCCTAATACTAAAAGACTTATTAAAACAACAATCATATAAGTTGCAAATATCTTTTTTTGCATAGCCTCACTTCCCTTTGTGCCCGAACTTATATCCGATACCGCGAATAGTTTCAATAAAGTAATTGTGATTTCCTTTTTTATTCTCCAGTTTTCTTCTCAGACTACAAATATGTACATCAATAGTTCTGGTATCTCCGGGATAATCAAATCCCCAAACTTTTTCTAACAACTGTTCCCTTGTAAAGACACGGAAAGGATTTTGGGCTAACAGTCTTAGTAAATCAAATTCTTTTAAAGTCATCTCTATCCTCGACCCGTCCAAATATACCTCACGCCTTTCATTATCAATTACGAGGCCTTCTATGTTGATATTGTCTTTATTTTCATTTTCAAAAGCCCTTCGAACCTTTTAGCCCCCGTGAATTGGTTGCCAGAGTTAGGGCAGTGCTTCGAAGGGCTTTTGAAAATGAAGACAATATCAACATAGAAGGCCTCGTAATTGATAATGAAAGGCGTGAGGTATATTTGGACGGGTCGAGGATAGAGATG
>DUTQ01000221.1 GCA_012841995.1 Thermoanaerobacterales bacterium
GGAAATAGTAGAATAAAAATCGAAAGACCCGAATTTCCTAAAAGGAGGGAGATAAATGGCCCATCAAAAGATAAGGATCCGATTAAAGGCTTTTGACCACGCTGTATTGGATCAATCGGCTCAAAAAATTGTTGAAACGGCAAAGCGAACCGGGGCTAAAGTTTCAGGGCCTATACCTTTACCCACAGACCGGAGCGTTATTACAATACTTCGTGCTCCCCACATGTATAAGGATTCAAGAGAACAGTTTGAGACGAGAACCCATAAAAGGTTAATAGATATAAAAGAGCCAAACCAGAAAACGGTTGATGCTCTTATGAGGTTAGATTTGCCCGCAGGAGTCGATATTGAAATAAAGCTGTAGTAATTTAATCAGCAGGAGGTGATGGCAATGATTTCGAAGGCCATAATGGGTAAGAAACTTGGGATGACCCAGATATTTAATGATATTGGCGAGGCCTTACCGGTAACTGTTGTGTTGGCGGGGCCTTGTACTGTTGTTCAGAAAAAGACACTAGAAAATGATGGTTATTTGGCCCTTAAGTTGGGCTTTGAAGATGTCAAGGATAAAAATTTAAATAAACCGGACATTGGTCAATTTAAAAAGAATCAACTTGCAAGCAAGAAATATTTAAGAGAGTTTAAGATAACTGATATTGATAAGTATAACGTTGGAGATGAAATAAGAGTTGATATCTTCCAACCAGGCGATAAAGTCGATATCATAGGTATTTCAAAGGGTAAGGGATACGCTGGCGGTATAAAGCGCTGGAACTTTAGTCGTGGCCCTATGTCTCATGGTTCGATGTATCATAGAAGGTCAGGTTCTAGCGGAGCAACAGATGCAGCTAGAGTTTTTAAAGGCAAAAAAAGACCGGGGCATCTTGGAGCAGAGCGTGTAACGGTGCAGAACCTAGAAGTAGTAAAAGTAGATGCAGAAAAGAACTTATTACTAATAAAAGGCAGCATTCCTGGACCGAAAAGGTCATTAGTATTAATCAAAAATACGGTTAAAAGCGGAAAATAAAAGATAGAAAGGAGGAGCTCAATGCCGAAAACAGCTTTATTAAATACCAAAGGAGAACAAGTAGGGGAAATTGAACTATCAGATAATATATTTGGTATAGAAGTGCGGCCTGATATCATGCACAGGGCAGTTATTAATTACCTTGCAAATCAGAGACTGGGGACATCTTCAACCTTGACAAGAGCTGAAGTGGCCGGAGGAGGAAGAAAGCCCTGGAGACAAAAGGGTACAGGTAGAGCCCGTCATGGAAGTATAAGGTCGCCAATCTGGCGAAAAGGCGGAATTACTTTTGGCCCAAAGCCCCGTGCATATAAATACAAGTTGCCAAAAAAACTAAAGAGGCTTGCCTTAAAATCCGCATTGAGTTCTAAAGTTGTAGAGAACGAAATTATTGTTTTAGAAGATTTAACTATGGAAGCACCCAAAACAAAAGAAATGGTTCAAATTCTTTCTAATGTAAAAGCTGACAAGAAATCTCTTATAGTAATTGCTTCCAAAGATGAAAATGTTGAGAAATCAGCTCGGAATATACCTGGAGTTAAGGCAATAAATGTAAACACCCTCAATGTTTACGATATACTAAACCACGACAACCTAATCATGACAAAAGATGCGGTGATGAAGGTCCAGGAGGTGTATGCATGATGAAAGATCCTCATGACATCATAATCCGCCCATTAATTACTGAAAAGACAATGTCCTTGAAGGAAGAAAACAAGTATGTTTTTGAGGTTGCCAAAAATGCTAACAAGACAGAGATAAAAAATGCTCTAGAGGCAATTTTTGGCGTTAAGGTTGAAAAGGTAAATGTTTTAAATATGTTAGGTAAGCAAAACGTCTGCCTACATGGGCACCTACC
>DUTQ01000222.1 GCA_012841995.1 Thermoanaerobacterales bacterium
GGGGAAAGTTTATTTACATTACATATTATCTACAAATCAATAAAAAATATACATCATTTTTAAAAAAATTATAATATCATTTTAAAACAATGTATTGTTATGTTACAATATTATCGAAGTAATACAGGGGTGAATAGTTTATGAGAATAATTGGCGGGCTTTATAAGGGTAGAAGAATAAAAGCCATCAAAGGATTGCAGACAAGGCCAACACTAGATATGGTAAGAGAATCTCTATTTAATATAATAGGTACAAAAATTATTGATTGCTGCTTTGCTGATTTATTTGCTGGAACAGGCGCCGTTGGATTAGAAGCACTAAGTAGAGGGGCAAGGTTTGCTACCTTTGTTGAAAAAAATGCACATGCCTGTAATGTAATTAAGCAAAACATCAAGCTACTTGAAGTTCAAGATAAATGTTTTGTTGCAAAGGGTGATGTGATAAACCAGATAAAAAAAATGGACAGCCAGGGCCATTCTTTTGATATAATTTTTATGGATCCACCGTATAATCAGGGAAAAATAATGCCTTGTTTGATATTTTTACAAAAATCCAAGCTGCTGAAAAATGACGCATGGGTGATAATTCAACATTCGATAGATGAAGAACTATTTTTTCACGAATTTACGTGTTTTAAACAAAAGAAGTATGGTACGACACTATTATCTTTCTTAAAATAAGGAGTGAAGGAATTGAATGTGGGAATTTATCCGGGTAGTTTTGATCCAGTAACTTATGGCCATATTGATATTATTGAAAGAAGTGCAAGAATTTTTGACAGGTTGATTGTAGCTGTTTTGAACAACCCCCAAAAAGAACCTCTTTTTACTGCAGAAGAGAGGATTGTTATGATAAAAAACTCTGTTATGCATCTAGATAATGTTGAAGTAGAAAGTTTTAGTGGCTTACTAGTGGATTTTGCGCGCATCAAGAATGCCAGGGTAATTGTTAAGGGGCTTAGAGCAGTTTCTGATTTTGAATACGAACTTCAAATGGCTTTGATGAATAAAAAGCTGGATAAAGAAATTGAGACTATTTTTATAATGACTAGTAGTAAATATTCTTACTTAAGCTCTAGTGTTGTGAAAGAAGTGGCAACTTTTGGAGGTTGTATTGCGACTCTCGTTCCACCTGTAGTAGAAAAGCGATTAAAAGAAAAATACAACGAAAAGCATGGTAAAAAGAGTAATTAGCATATAGATTATTAAAAAATAAAAATAGGAGGTTAGCAATGGAGTGTTATAGGATTATTGAACAAATTCAGGATGTAATAAGTTCAGGTTCAAAACTACCTTTTTCTAATAAGGTTATTTTGGATCAGGAGATTTTGCTAGAGCTTATAGATCATTTGTTGAGGGCTCTACCTGACGATTTAAAAGATGCACAAAGTATAGTCAATGATAGACAGAGGATACTTATAGATGCACAAAAAGAAGGAGAAATGATTGTCAAAGAGGCTAAAAACACTATTGAACAAATGGTTAGCCAAGATGAGATAACTAAACTTGCTAAAGAAAAGTCAGAACAAATTTTAACATTTGCAAAGCAGACCGCAAGAGAAATTCGCGTAGGTGCAACGGATTTTGCTGATGAAATTCTTCAAAAAGCAGAAGAGAACTTGTCAACCCTTTTAGAAACTGTAAAGAGTGGCAGAGAAGAATTAAATCAAAAAAGGTAAGTTATTTTTTTATAATTTTAAATCCTATTACCTCGAAACCCCTTAGCAGATGCACAATAATAGAAATCAATAAAATAAAAACAAGTAACACAGAGAATACCTTTGTTGAAATTTGAAAAATGGAAAGCCAGCTCTTGTATGTTGGTTGGGGAGATACGGCAAAAGCAGGAATAACTAGTGTTTCAAAATTTTGTATAGGCAGGATCATTAATACATATGTAACAAAACCTGCAAGGATACAATGAAGTAAGCGAGCAAAGATATATGGTGTTATTTTAATTTTTGTATCACTTATCATGCTGATGACTTGAAAATGAACTGAAAGACCGCTCCAAGCTATGATACTGCTTGCCATTACAACTCTTTGTATTAACGGTGCAGCAGCTTGACTTGCCAATTGTGTTCCAAGTGTTATTTCAAAAAAACCACTTATAACTGATAAGGATAGACTTTTATCCAAGCCAAAGAAATCAAGGATCAAACCGATTATAGGACTGATAAAATTTGCGAACCCGGCTATGAAAATTATTTTAATGATTACTGAAAATAAAACAATAAACCCCAAAACCAAGAGCATTGAATTAATTGAATCCTTTATGCAATCACCCAACAGTTTACCGAAAGGTCTACCGTCATCTTTACGGGCTTGTAATAGTTCTCGTGTTGCTCTGAACAAGATGTTTTCGTGTCTTAAAGAATTGGGTTTAATAGTTATTTCTTTTTTGTTAGCGTAAAACCGCATAATAAATCCTAATAAAAAAGCTGAAATATAGTGGGCAAGTGCGATTATGATGCCAAGCCTGACATCCTTAAACATTCCCACAGCTACTGCACCTACCATAAAAAGGGGATCGGCTGTATTGGTAAATGACATAAGGCGTTCAGCTTCCCACAAATTACACATTTTATTCTTGACCAGTTTTCCAGTGAGCATTGCCCCGACAGGATAGCCGCTTGCAAGCCCCATTGCCATGACAAAAGATCCTGTTCCTGGCACATTAAATAATGGCCTCATTAGAGGTTCAAGCAAAACACCCATAAAATGAACAACACCTAAACCCATTAAAAGTTGTGAACCTATAAAAAAAGGAAGCAATGCAGGTAAAACAATATTTAGCCATACATTCAGTCCTTCAACTGCTGCATTAAAAGCACTATCAGGGAATCTTATTATAGAAATAGTTATGATAACAGCAAGTATTGGCAAAAGTAACTGTGTGAGTTTGGATATTCTGCGACGTAAAAATTTTAAATTCATTTTTAATGCCTCCTAGAATAATTTTGTTGTGTTTTATATAATGTATATTGCTTATATTAATTAGATATTCTTATAGAAGGTGTGTAAAGCATGAATAAACTTCAAATAGGCTTGGCATTGGGTTCTGGCGCTGCAAGGGGCTATGCCCATATTGGGGTATTACAGGTTTTTGAAAGAGAGGGTATCCCTATTGACATAATAACAGGGTCAAGTATAGGCAGTATTATGGGTGCAGCATATGCAGCTGGAATTGGCGCTGATATGCTGAAAGAACAAGCACTTCATATACGCCGTCGACATTGGGTTGACCTTTGTATTCCTAAATTGGGCTTAATTGCTGGCAATAAGATTGAGACAGTGCTAAATACAATTATGGGAAATAAAAACTTTGAAGAACTGGATATTCCGTTAGGGGTCATGGCAACTGATCTTTATACTAAAAAGAGTATTTTAATAAAAGAGGGAAATGTTGCACGTGCAGTAAGGGCCAGCATTGCAATTCCGGGAATTTTTCATCCTGTCAAGTTACAGGATAAACTATTTGTAGATGGAGGTCTTTTGGAAAGAGTGCCTGGGACCCAAGCAAGGGAAATGGGTGCAAATTTTGTAGTTGGTGTAGAACTTGGATTTGGTAACAAACTCCCTATCAAAAATATTTATGATGTAATTATACATACTTTTGATATAATGGGAAATGAAATTCAACTTCTAAAAAAATATGACTGTGATGTGCTCATTACTCCAGATCTTTCGGACGTCGATCCTTTAAATTTCAGTGTAAATCAGGTAAAAAAATGTATTAATGAAGGCAAACGAGCTACTGAACAAGTCTTGCCGCAAATTCTCAAAATAGTGAGAAAGAGAGGAAAAAGTTGTGAAGAATAAAAACCGCATACGTTTACTAGTTGTTACGGCTGTTTTACTTATTTTGTTTAATATTTACTTAAGCTCTAATTATACAGTTATGGCACCAGGAATTACGATTGATCTTAAAGATATTGTTACTGTAGAAGGTGGACACAAAAAGGCACAGGGCTCTTTTTTTTTGACGACCGTATCAAGTAGATCATTAAATATACCGCTGTTGTTTTATGCGGCAGTTTCGCCTTATGTGAATATAGAACAAAAAGAAGCTGTAATACCTGAAGGGTGGAGCATGAATGAGTATATCGATTACATGCAAAAATGGATGCAGGAAAGTCAAAAAATTGCTGAGGTTGTTGCGCTTAGAAAGGCAGGCTATGAACCGAAGATTTATGGTGACGGAGCTCAAGTTGTTGAGATAATGCCAGAAAGTCCAGCACAAGGAAAGCTATTTTCTGGGGATATTATTACAGAGGTTGATGGTAAAAAGGTAAATTTAGCCGATGAAGTTGTAAAGATTGTTTCAGATCATGCTATTAATGAGGATGTTGAGTTTAAAGTAAAAAGAAATAATAAAACTCATAAGATATTGATCCCTACAATTGAGAGTAAATCCGAAAAGGGAAGGGCTATTGTTGGAATATATATAACAACTTTTAACTGGAAACCCATTTTACCTTTAAAGATTGACATAGAAACTGGAGATATAGGTGGCCCTTCAGCAGGTAGTATGTTTGCTATGGAAATATTAAACCAGCTTACGGATGATGATATTACACGTGGTTATAAAATAGCGGGGACAGGAACCATTAGTCTTGATGAAAAGATAGGTGAAATTGGAGGGGTAGAACAAAAGGTTGTTTCTGCCCATAGGGATGGTGCAAAAATATTCTTTTGTCCTGAAAAAAATGCTAGTGATGCAAGAAAGATAGCACGGAATTTTGATATTAAAATTGTACCGGTAAAAGAGTTGGATGATATAATTACTTATTTGGAAGACTTATAATATAATGGTTTCTTGCGGAAATCAATGCCACATTTACGTAAAGATTTATCCCTATATGCAATTGAATAAATATCTGTTGCCGTCAAATCTATTTCAAACATGGATTTTGCAGTTGGATCAAGTTGTTTGTAGTCAGAAGCTTTTGTTATTACAGGTAGTGTACACTTGTTTTTGATCCTTCTCAATATCCTTACTCCTTTATCGTTAAACCCTAAAATCCTGATGTATGCGGGCTTTCTTGTTTCAGTAATACTTTTATCTATATTGAGAAGGACGTGCATCAATATGCGCTGAATTCTAGTGACAGGGTATCTTTTTGTCTTTATTTCATTGATCATGTTGTCTATGGAATAGTTAGATTTAGATATTCTTTTGATCCTGTTTTCAAGACCTTCACTTACATCAAAGAACCTAGATAATTCTTGTGTAGATGTTCTGCGAAGTATGTACAAAATCATTGTTTCAAAGTCCTTTAATGAGATGGGTCCAAAACCAGATTGTATCTCTCGCTGAAAGATTTTAGAACAAAATTCAGGAACTTTATTTAAGATGCCATTAACGGATAACTCACTTAATGCATTTCTCACGGCAGTTGCACTAGAGTATTTATCTTCTAAAGCTTTGTTATGATAACCAGCTCCAATTCTAAAAATAGGGTGTATACAGATGCCTGAATTTGTCTTATGGATTGCCTTGACATACTCTATAGCCAAAATAGAATTGGGATTGTTAAGCAGAGCTAAAACAGCATCTATATTACAATCTAGGTTTGTATTTTGTATATATTTTATTATTGCTTTTTCTCTAGCTTCGGGGAAAGATTTTCCATTTTTTAGTTCAGTTTTAAGAGTTTTTTTGTATAAATCAGGTTCAGTTGCCAACAGTTTTCCGATTAATAACAGTTCCTTTTTAGCCAGATGCTCCATACCAAAGCTTATTGTTTGTACTATTTGCATACTGTTTAAAAGTCTTATTGCACTTTCAGCGAATATCTCAGCCGTTGATGTGGCGAAACATGTTGGCAATTCAACCACTAGGTCAACACCACCACAGAGTGCCATTTCTGTTCGAGCCCATTTATTAAAAATAGCAGGTTCACCGCGCTGGACAAAGTTTCCGCTCATTACACATATTATTCCATCAGTTATTAGATCGGATTTTATTTTATTTAAGTGGTAAAGGTGACCATAATGAAAAGGATTGTATTCTGAAATAACACCTACAATTTGCACGATATTTTGCACCTCCTAAACATTTTTGCAAAAAAAACAAAAAATATAATGAATTAAGAAGGAAAAAGGTAATTTATATAGAATCTCTTAATTTGTGTTATAAACTAGGATACTTTAGTTTAGTATA
>DUTQ01000223.1 GCA_012841995.1 Thermoanaerobacterales bacterium
CCCTATAGAAGAAAAAAACAGTGAATTATTTAGATTTTTTTTAAAAACACTTTATGTGCTTACAAACTGGACTTGCTATGAAACACTGAGTCGCATATTTGAGATTAAGCTCATGGCAATACAGGGTTTTACTCCCCAAATATCCCAATGTGCAGCATGTGGAAGTAAATTAACCGATGAGATAAAATTCAGCCCCGCACTTGGAGGAGTTATTTGTAAAAAATGCTTTGACAAGGACAGAGAAGCTGTTATTATAGATAAAAATACATTATATACAATGCACATAATGTTGAAAAAAACCTATGAAGCATTGGCAAATCTAAACATTTCTTGTAAAATAAATACACAGCTAAAAAAATCCTTGCATTTGTTTATACAGAATCAGCTTGATTATAAATTTAAGACACTGAAGTTTATCGAAGATATAAACAAATTAAAAGTTAAAGAGAAGTAGTAGGAGGATATAAATGGAAGAGATATTTGCTACATTTCAAGACAAGAAAAAATTCATATGGCTTTCATCAATAATTTTTATTGTTGGTATCATAATTGGCTATTTATCATTAAGTTACCATCCGGAATTTGTTATATCAAATATGAAAAAACTCATGGGAAATGTACTAGAAATAAGTAAAGCTATGAAAGAGCGCAACTGGGTATATATTGTTGGGCTAATATTTCAAAACAATTTAAAGGCATTACTTATAGTTATATTTGGAGGTATCGTTTTTGGCATTATTCCGTTTCTTGGAATATTATTTAATGGTTTTGTGGTAGGAGCAGTTTCAGCTCTTAATTTCTTAAAAGGAAATTCTCTTGCATTTTTCATAGCATCATTACTTCCTCATGGTATATTGGAACTCCCAGTAATTATAGTCGGAGGTGCATTTGGTTTAAAATTAGGCTATGATATTATTATTCCCCGTGGAAAGAAGCGCATAGCTCTTATTAAAGAGAACCTGAGAGACAGTACATTAGCACTTGGCATTTTGCTCCCACTTCTTTTTGTAGCGTCTATTATTGAAACAGTTATAACCCCGGCTATTGCTAAAGTATTTTTATAAGCTATATTATAAGAGAGATTGCCAAAAAATTATTTATTACAGTCATAGTTTTTTAGTTATTAGGAGGGAGTGATGTTCCATAGAACTAAGCCCAAGACAGATTAGGATTGTGGATATTGTTAAGGAAAGCGAGCCAATAACAAGTGAACAGATAGCCGATAAACTTAAACTGACACGAGCAGCATTAAGGCCGGATCTTTCTGTGCTTACTATGGCAGGCATTCTCGATGCAAGACCTCGTGTAGGCTATTTTTATACTGGGAGGACCATGAATAGCTTTATTTCGGAAAAAATAGCTAGCATAAAAGTAGATGAAATAAAAGCTGTTCCTATAGTTATAAACGAAGAGTTATCTGTATATGATGCTATTGTAATGCTTTTTCTAGAAGATGTGGGGACGCTTTTCGTCCTCGATGGAGATGGAAACCTATCAGGTCTAGTATCAAGAAAAGATCTGCTCAAGATAGCCATAGGGAATGCTGATATTCATAAGATACCGATAGGTGTAATTATGACCAGAATGCCAAATCTTATAACTGTAACTACAGAAGAAAGTGCCTATGATGCAGCAAGAAAGATTGTCGATCATCAAGTAGATGCCCTACCTGTTGTAAAGCTTGAAAAAGAAAACAAGCAAACAAAATATAAAGTTGTTGGCAAGGTCACCAAAACTACAATAACTAAATTATTTGTAGAGCTGGGAAACCTGTAGAAGGGAGGGAAAGCAAATAGTTGAAGAAAAAGTTAATCCCGTAATCTTTGCGGTATCAGATTCAATTGGGGAAACTGCTGAACTCGTCATTAAGGCAGCCATGATACAATTTAATTCAGGTCATATGGACATAAGAACAGTTCCTTATGTAACCGACAAAGAATACGCAAGTGAAGTCATAGAGGAAGCAAAGGCGACAAAAAACTGTGCTATTGTTTGCACTATCATTCTGCCAGATGTGAGGGAGCATCTTATTGAGCTTGCCCAAAAAAACAATATAATGGTTATAGATCTCATGGGGCCAATGATGAAGACTATTTCTAAATTGACAAAACTCGAACCACAACTTGAGCCAGGTTTGGTACACAGGATTGATGAGGAATACTTTAGAAAAATGGAGGCCATTGAATTTGCAGTAAAATACGATGATGGTAAAGATTCAAGGGGTATATCCAGGGCAGATGTGGTTTTGATAGGTGTATCAAGGACCTCAAAAACGCCTCTTGCCATGTATCTTGCCCACAAGAGATTAAAAGTGGCAAATATTCCATTAGTACCTGAAGTAACCCCGCCGGATGAAATATTTCATATCCCAGCCGAAAAAATTATTGGTCTTACAATAACGCCTGAAAAGCTAAACGAAATAAGGCAGGAGAGGCTCAAAGCGCTTGGCTTGAGCTCTGAAGCAAGCTATGCCAGCCCAAATAGAATAGTAAAGGAAATACAATATGCAGAAAACATCATGGATAAGATAGGGTGTAAAAAAATAGATGTTTCAAACAAAGCTGTTGAAGAAATTGCATCTAATATATTAGAAATTATTAGAAAAGGGGAAAATTGAACATGAGCAAAAAATTTGTTTACAGTTTTAAAGAGGGAAGAGCAGAAATGAAAAAACTGCTAGGCGGAAAAGGCGCTAACCTAGCTGAAATGGTACATATCGGTCTACCGGTACCTATGGGATTCACAGTGACAACTGAGGCATGCCTTGATTATTATAAGCAAGGCGGGAAAATCTCTGATGAAATAATGGCCCAAATCTTTAATGCATTGGAAGAGCTGGAAAACCAAATGGGAAAAAAACTAGGGGATAAAAACGATCCCTTATTGGTTTCGGTGAGATCTGGTGCAGTTATTTCCATGCCAGGTATGATGGATACAATATTAAACCTTGGTCTAAACGATGAAAGCGTAAAGGGCCTCGCAAAGAGTACTAAAAATGAGCGCTTTGCATATGATAGCTACAGAAGGTTTATCCAGATGTTTGGAGATGTAGTTCTTGAAATTGAGCACGATAAATTTGAACAAGTAATTGATAAAGTAAAGGCAGAAAAGAACGTAGATATGGACACCGATCTTGATGCTAATGATTGGCAGAAAGTTATTGAACAATATAAAGAAATTATAAAACAGGAAACAGGCAAGAGTTTCCCGCAAGAACCAAAAGAGCAACTTGTCATGGCAATTGAAGCTGTATTTAGATCATGGAATAATCAGCGCGCAAAAGTTTATAGGAGAATCAATAAAATCCCTGATGACCTTGGTACTGCAGTAAACGTACAGACAATGGTTTTCGGCAACAAGGGTGAGGATTCTGGAACCGGTGTAGCATTTACAAGGAATCCCTCTACTGGTGAAAACAAGGTTTATGGTGAGTTTCTCATGAATGCTCAGGGAGAAGACGTGGTCGCAGGAATAAGGACGCCAAAGGGAATTACCGAGCTTGAAAATGTAATGCCAGAAGTTTACAAGCAATTTATAAATGTATGTGAAACCCTTGAAAAACACTATAAAGATATGCAGGATATAGAATTTACAATTGAAAATGGAAAATTGTATATGCTTCAAACACGTTCCGGCAAGAGAACAGCTCAAGCAGCTGTTAAAATTGCAGTGGAAATGGTAAAAGAAGGGCTTATAAACAAGAATGATGCTCTGCTTCGAGTATCACCAGACCAGGTAGTGACACTGCTTCACCGCAGGATTGATCCAGAGGCAGAAGTTGAAGTTTTGGCAAAAGGCCTACCGGCATCACCGGGAGCAGGTTCTGGACAAGTTGCTTTTGACCCTGATGAATCAGAAGAACTTGGCAAACAAGGCAAGAAGGTCATCCTTGTCAGAATGGAAACAACTCCTGATGATATTCATGGAATAGTGATGGCACAAGGTGTTCTCACAAGTCGCGGTGGAATGACAAGCCATGCCGCCGTCGTTGCTCGTGGAATGGGTAAACCTTGTATATGTGGCTGTGATGCCATAAAAATAGACTATGAAAAGCAAGAGTTTACAGTAGGTGGGAAAACTGTTAAAAAAGGAGATTTAATCTCTATTGATGGCTCAACTGGTCAAGTCATCCTTGGCGATGTTCCTATGATAGAGCCCGATTTATCGGATGAATTTCAAGAATTGCTCAAATGGGCAAATGATGTAAAGGCAATAGGCGTAAGAGCAAATGCTGATGCACCGGATGATGCAAAGACCGCCAGAGAGTTCGGTGCTGAAGGAATTGGGCTTTGCAGGACAGAGCATATGTTTATGGCTCAAGACCGTTTGCCAATAGTTCAGCAAATGATTTTATCTGAAACACTAGAACAAAGGGAAGAAGCATTAGCCAAGTTATTGCCCATCCAACAGAAAGACTTTGAAGGAATTCTGGAGGCAATGCAGGGGCTGCCGGTAACAATAAGGTTGCTTGACCCACCACTACATGAATTTCTACCTAATGCCGAAGAGCTCATAACTGAAATTGCCGAATTAAAACAGGGAAACAACGCAAAAGAACTAGAAGAAAAACGCGAAATGTTGAAAAAGGTCAGGGCACTAAAAGAATTAAACCCAATGCTTGGCCTGAGAGGCTGCAGACTTGGTTTGGTACACCCGGAGATTTACAAAATGCAGGTTAAAGCAATGATTAAAGCTGCATGCAGTCTAGCAAAACGGGATATTAAGGTTAAACTTGAAATCGAGATACCACTAGTTGGTCATGAAAATGAGCTCGAGAAGTTAAGACAGCTTGCAGACGAGACAGCAAAGGAAATAATTGCACAAGAGGGAGTAAGTGTAGATTATATCATTGGAACGATGATAGAATTGCCCAGAGCTTGCTTGACAGCAAATGAAATAGCAAAACACGCAGACTTCTTCTCTTTTGGAACAAATGACTTGACTCAAACAACCTTTGGGTTTAGCAGAGATGATGCCGAAGCTAAGTTCCTTCCATACTATATTGATGAAAAGATATTGCCTGATAACCCATTTGCTGTTCTGGATAGAAAAGGTGTCGGCTCTCTTATGAAAACCGCCGTTAAACTTGGCCGGGAAGTCAAGCCTGATTTACTCATAGGCATATGCGGTGAGCATGGTGGTGAGCCCAGTTCTGTTGAGTTTTGCCACGATATAGGTTTGAATTTTGTGAGCTGTTCACCATACAGAGTTCCGATTGCAATCCTTGCAGCTGCACAGGCACAATTAAAAAATCAAAGATAAAATTTGAGGCGCTTGATTGCGCCTCTTTTATTTCACTAAACAAAAATAGTTAAAAAAATCTCAAATAAAAAAAAGGAAAAATCGAATATATATAGAAATACTAGAAAAAGGCATATTTTTAATGGAGGAAAAATAATGAATGTCAGAGAAAGGACCGAAGAACTAGAAAAAAGAATACTTTCACCATATGCTGCCTTAAGCTGCAGCAGTAAGGGAAGAGAACATCCGGAACCAAAATGCAGCATTAGGACGGAATTTCAAAGAGACAGAGACAGAATCCTTCATTCAAAAGCCTTTAGAAGATTAAAACATAAAACCCAGGTATTTATATCTCCTGAAGGAGATCATTATCGAACCAGATTAACCCATACATTAGAAGTATCACAGATAGCACGGACCATAACAAGAGCCCTTCGATTAAATGAAGACCTTACAGAAGCAATCGCATTAGGGCACGATCTAGGGCACACGCCCTTTGGGCATACAGGAGAAGATGTGCTTGATAAGCTTATGAAAGAAGGGTTTAAACACGAACAGCAAAGCATTCGCATTGTAGAACTGCTGGAACAGGGGAAAGGCCTGAACTTGACTTTGGAGGTAAAAGATGGAATATTAAACCATACAAGTAGTGGAAAACCAAGCACTCTGGAGGGCCAAGCCGTTAAGATATCTGATTGGATAGCATATATAAATCACGATATAGATGACACAATACGAGCAGGATTACTCAAGCCTGAAGAATTGCCAGAGGATGCGGTAAATATTTTGGGTAAAAAACATGCAAAAAGAATAGACACCATGATAAAAGATGTTATTACTGAAAGCCAGGGAAAGCCATATGTGAAAATGAGCACACAAATTTATAAAGCCACAGTTCAATTAAGGCAGTTCTTGTTTGATACAGTATATATTGGTTCTAGTGCCAAAGAGCAAGAGGGAAAAGCTAAGACCATGTTGAAACTCTTATTTGCGTATTTTGTAAAGAATTCAGGGGAAATGCCTGAAGAATTTAATCTTATAGCTAAAAACCAAGGCATAAAGCGAGCTGTATGTGACTATATAGCCGGCATGACAGATAGTTACGCCAAAGCAAAATTCAAAGAACACTTCATGCCTTCATCATGGCCTTTAAACATGTGAATGAAATTATGTATATAAATATGTATAAAAAGAAGGAATAATAGATATTGACGTAGAATATTGTGTATGTAAAAAAGATGGGAGGCGAGAAACAAGGTTTTAACTTAATGTTGTAATAGACCCTCATCACGTCAATGAGGATATTTTTTTTTGAATAGGTGAGTCAAATGGGGTTTTATTCAGAAAATCAAATCAAAGAGGTTCAAGAACGGGCAGACATTGTTGAGATTATATCAGAATATATTGCCTTGCAAAAACGCGGTGATGATTTTATTGGGCTATGTCCATTTCATTCGGAGAAAACCCCATCATTTAACGTAAGCCCCCAAAAACAGCTATTTTACTGTTTTGGGTGTGGTACAGGCGGAAATGTATTTACTTTTTTAATGAAGAAAGACAACTTGACATTTCCAGAGGCAGTAAGATATCTGGCAGATAGATATAATGTAGAAATTTCATCCGGGAAACTTGACAGAGAAATTTCACCTGAATTTAAAGAAAAACAGGCACAATTGAAAGCAAACCGTCTCGCAACACAATTTTTTAAATACAATCTTTTTAATACTCATCAAGGGCAGCGAGCATTAGCATACTTGAAGAGCAGAGGCATAAAACCCGATACCATAGAGAAGTTTTCATTAGGTTACGCAATGCCTGCATGGGACAGCTTGATGAAATTTGCAATTTCCCGGGGAATTGATATAGATATTTTGGAGAAAGCAGGGCTCATAATACAGCGAAACGACAAAAAAGGTTATTACGACAGGTTTAGAGATAGATTGATGTTTCCCATTACAGATACATTTAAAAATATAATAGGGTTTGGGGGGCGAGTGCTAAATGATGGGCTGCCCAAGTATTTAAATTCGCCTGAAACCAAGTTGTTTTCAAAAGGAAAAAACCTTTACGGTCTTTCGATGATAAAAAAAGATAGAGACCTTGATATAATAGTCGTCGAAGGATATATGGACTGTATTATGCTTTATCAAAACGGCTTTACCCAAACCGTTGCTTCATTGGGAACTGCTCTTACTCAAAACCAGGCAAAGCTCATAAAGAGATTTTCAGATAGAGTAATTCTAGCATACGATTCTGACAGTGCAGGACACGCTGCTACACTGCGCGGCATGAATATATTAGCAGATGAGGGTTTAAAGGTAAACATACTAAACCTTCCAACTGGTATGGATCCAGATGAATTTATAAGAAAAGAAGGGAAAGATGCATTTAAAACCCTTTTATCAAATGCAGCAGACCTCATTAGTTACAAATTAAACTTGGCAAAAAAAGGTCTTGATATAAAATCGCCTGACGATAAAATACAATTCTTAAAAAAAGCCATAGAGATTTTGTCATCTATAGAAAATCAGCTGGAATTAGAGGTCTATCTGAAAGAGCTATCTAATGAGCTTGAGATGCCTTTTCACATCTTGAAACAAGAGGTACAAAAGAGAAGATTTCCAAACAATGGATTTAAGTATAAAAATAGCCAAACAACACATAATAATAAGGAATTTCGAAGATTATCGCCGTTAACCGGATTTTATAAAGCCGAAAGAGCAATAATAAAATTATTAATTGAAAACGAACAGGCAAGACAAAAAATAATAAAATTCATTTCACCAGATAAATTTTTAAACAAAAATACCAGGCAAATCGCCGATAATATATATAAACTGATACAAAGCGAAAAACAAATTGAGGTTTCATATTTATTTAATGATCTGGATGAACAAGCATCAGATGAATTATCGCAAATCATGATGGAATTACCTGAAATTCAAGATGAATATATGATAAATTCTCTCATATACAAAGTGATGGAAGGATACCTTGATACAAATATCAACAAGGTAAGAAAACAAATGAAAAAGGCCGAGATGCTCGGCCAAAAGGAGGAAATAGATAATCTCTTGAAAGCCTATCAAAGACTTAAAACCGAAATGCATCAGTTGAAGATACAATTTACTTCAGAAAAGGGGGGAGCATAGTTGTCAAAACAAAAAGCTACAACCAAAAACCCAAAAAGCCAGAAGTCAGAAGCTAGCAAAATGAAAATGGTAAAAGACCTTATTGAAAAAGGCAAGAAAAATGGTGAATTATCATACAAGGAGATAATAGATACTCTTCAGGAGATAGAAGATTTAGATGTGGACCAAATCGATAAAATCTATGAATCAATTGAAGAAATGGGCATAGAAATTTTAAATGATGCCGAAGAGGAAGACGAAGACATTGAATCAGAAAACAAAGAAGTTGATCTTTCTGTTCCGGAAGGTGTTTCAATAGATGACCCTGTGAGGATGTACTTAAAGGAAATAGGAAAAGTTCCTTTGCTTACGGCTGAAGAGGAAGTAGAGATTGCAAAGCGCATCGAACAAGGTGATATAGAAGCAAAAAGACAATTAGCAGAAGCAAACTTAAGGCTTGTGGTCAGTATAGCAAAAAAATATGTTGGCAGAGGTATGCTTTTCCTGGATCTTATTCAAGAAGGTAACCTTGGGCTCATGAAAGCCGTGGAAAAGTTTGACTACAGAAAAGGATTTAAATTCAGCACATATGCCACTTGGTGGATAAGACAGGCTATTACCCGCGCTATTGCAGATCAGGCGAGAACCATTAGAATACCCGTGCACATGGTTGAAACTATAAATAAACTTATAAGGATTTCACGACAACTTCTCCAGGATTTGGGGCGTGATCCCTTGCCTGAAGAGATCGCTGAAGAAATGGAAATGCCCGTAGATAAAGTGCGTGAAATAATGAAAATAGCCCAAGAACCTGTATCTTTGGAAACACCAATTGGAGAAGAAGAAGATAGTCATCTTGGTGATTTTATTCCTGATGATGATGCTCAAGCCCCTGCCGATGCAGCTGCATACTTGCTTTTAAAAGAACAATTGGAAGATGTTTTGGAAACACTTACAGATAGAGAAGAAAGAGTATTGAGATTGAGATTCGGATTAGATGATGGCAAACCTCGAAC
Organism: Thermoanaerobacterales bacterium; assembly: GCA_012841995.1. Lineage (GTDB taxonomy): Bacteria > Bacillota > Thermosediminibacteria > Thermosediminibacterales > Tepidanaerobacteraceae > DUTQ01. The sequence goes on from DUTQ01000223.1 coordinate 9,389, forward strand.
ATTAGAAGAAGTTGGGCAAGTATTTGGAGTTACAAGGGAACGTATACGTCAAATTGAAGCAAAGGCTTTAAGAAAACTTCGCCATCCCAGTAGAAGCAAAAAATTAAAAGACTTTCTGGAATAACAGTAAAAGTGGGGCATTGTCTCCACTTTTGCTGTTAGTAAATGACATATGTGAGGTAGAGAAATGTATTTAAGCAAGCGACTTCTAATGATAGCCTCATTAGTTCCTAAAGATCACAAGATAGTAGATGTAGGAACCGACCACGCATATCTTCCCATATATCTTGTAGAAAAAGGCATATGTCCTAGAGCTATCGCTACAGAAGTGAGATTGGGTCCATTTCATATTGCAAATAGAAATATTAAAATGGCAGGGCTTAAAGAAAAAATAGATGTGCGATTAGGCTTTGGGCTAGAACCTATTTCAATGGGTGAAGTAAATACTGCAATCATTGCAGGAATGGGAAGTGAAAGCATAATAGATATAATAAAAAAATCGAAAGATAAGGTTTCTAGTTTAGATCTATTAATACTCCAACCCATGACTAAAATACCGGTTTTGCGGAAACAGCTTTTTGACATGGGTTTTGAGATTTTAGATGAAAAAGTGGTTAAAGAAGAACAAAGGTTTTATGAAATTTTGATAGTCAAAATGCAAGGTGAAAAACGGCATTATGACGATATTGATTTATATGTAGGCCCTATAATCAGGCAAATGAAAAACAGTGTAAATATAGATTACATCAAAACAAAAAAAGAAAAGCTCGAAAACCTTTTGTTAAAGATAAGACTCATCAAAACTGATGGAAGCCGAAGGGCCTTAAAAAAATACGAAAAACAGCTTGAAATGCTAGAGGAGGTTTTACAATGATTTCAAGCCAACAAATTATTCAAATGATAGAGGAATTGGCGCCAAAAACGCTTGCATTAGATTGGGACAACCCTGGATTGGCTATAGGCGACTATTCAAAAAAGATCTCCAAAATCCTCTTGACTCTTACAGTAACACCTGAAGCAATAAATCATGCAATTGATAATGGTTTCGAGATGCTGATTTCACATCATCCGATGTTTTTTAAACCAATAAAAAGCATAAGAGCAGATTTGCCTCAAGGGAAAATGATATACCAAGCTGTAAAAAACGATTTAATAATATATTCAGCACATACAAACCTTGACATCGCCTTTGGCGGAGTTAACGATGCCCTTGCAGATGTATTGGGGTTAAAAGACACGAGAGTTTTAACAAAAACTCATCAAGAGAAACTAAACAAAGTTGTAGTCTTTGTTCCAAAAAGTCATGAAGAAGCTGTGCGCAATGCTATGGGCAGTGCTGGAGCAGGCTTTATAGGCAATTATAGCCACTGCAGCTTTTCACTGAACGGAAAAGGAACATTTAAGCCATTGGCAGGAACTAAACCCTATATAGGTGAGACGGACAAGCTTGAAATGGTGGATGAAGTTCGGATTGAAACCATAGCTCAAGAAAGCATCACAAAAAAGGTCGTAAACGCCATGATAAAGGCACATCCATATGAAGAAGTAGCCTATGATATCTATCCGTTGTAAAATGAAGGCCAGATTTTTGTCCAGTTTTCCCACACGCCCTAATCCATAAATCTGGCCTTCATTTTCCAACGGATAGATATCA
>DUTQ01000224.1 GCA_012841995.1 Thermoanaerobacterales bacterium
GTTAAAAGCACCTCTCCTGCTCCAAGCTTTACTGCCTTTTGTACCCACTCTAATGCATTAATTCCTGTTGCTATATTGCCACCGCCAATATATACTTCCCAGCTCTCATTAACTTTCTTTACATCACATGCCAATACTATACGCTGACTCCCAAATTCCTTTGCAGCATTGTATATTAAATCAGGATTCTTAACTGCAGCTGTGTTTAATGAAACCTTATCTGCTCCTGCTTTAAGTAATGCACTTATATCTTGTAAATCAGAAATGCCGCCGCCAACAATCAATGGAACATGTATCTTTTGTGCGGCTCTTTTTACTAAATCCAAGGTCGTTTTTCGCCCTTCTACAGTTGCATTTATATCTAAAAATGTTATCTCATCTGCACCCTCTTTATCATAAAAAGCTGCTAGTTCTACTGGATCACCTGCATCACGTAGATCAATAAAATGTGTTCCTTTAACTACCCTTCCATCTTTTACATCAAGGCATGGTATAATCCTTTTTATCGACATGTCCTTAACCTCTTTCCTCATCAGTTCAAATTCAATTTGCTTTTTAAAGGATATTTTGGATGTCTTCAAGAAAAATTGTCTTGTTATATAAAGCCTTGCCTATAATAGCACCATCAAGACCCTTATCTTCATAGGATTTTAATTTCTTAATATCATCTAAAGATGATATCCCGCCTGATGCGATAACCGAAAATCTGCCTTTTTTAAGTATTTTCTCAAGGCCGACAAAATTAGGGCCACTCATCATGCCATCCTTTGAAATATCGGTATATATTATGGTTTTGACCCCTATACAATACAGTTGTTCTAATAACTCATCAACACTTGTCTTGGATGTTTTAATCCAGCCATGAGTTGCTACATATCCATTTTTGACATCAATGCCCACTGCAATTTTTTCAGTCCCAAATATATCAATCGACTTTTTTATCAAGGAGATATCCTCCACTGCTGCAGATCCAAAAATAATCCTGTTTATTCCATCGTTTAAGTAAGCTTCAACAATATCAAGATCTCTAATTCCTCCGCCAACCTGCAACTTGGCTTTGGTGGCTTTGCGTATTTGCCTAATAATATCAGAGTTTTCCGGTGCCCCTGTTTTTGCCCCATCAAGGTCCACTATGTGGATCCAATCAGCGCCTTTGCTTTCCCATTCTTTTGCAACCTCCATTGGCTTGCTGGAAAAAACTGTTTCCTTTGAATAGTCGCCCTGTATTAATCTAACACATCGTCCATTTCTAATATCTATTGCAGGATAAATGTTCATTTATTCATCTCTCCAAATACATTAAGTTTCGCTTTATAATATACCCTTTGTGGAAGGAAGCCCTTTCTCTCTTGTATCAAATGATATAGCTTGTCTCAAGGCCCTGCCAAATGCCTTAAAGATTGCCTCAATCATGTGATGAGTGTTTTTCCCATATACTACCCTAACATGTGTTGTTATTTGTGCATTGTTTACAAATCCTCTAAAAAACTCTTCAACCAGTTCTACATCGAAATTTCCTACTTTTTTTGCATCAAACTCTGCATCAAAAACTAAAAAAGGCCTACCACTTATATCTATTGAACAAAAACCAAGAGTTTCATCCATAGGTACATAAAAGCTCCCATATCTGTTGATTCCTTTTTTATCCCCTAGTGCACTGAGAACCGCTTTACCTAACACAATACCTGTATCTTCTACCAAGTGGTGAAAGTCTACATCCACATCACCAGCTGCATTAATATCAAGGTCAATAAGGCTGTGCCGGGAAAACAGTGTAAGCATATGATTGAAAAAACCAGAAGGAGTATCTATATTGTTTTTGCCTTCACCGTCCAAGTTTAAATCAAGTTTTACATCGGTTTCTCCTGTCTTTCGCGATAATTGACAAATCCTATTCACTTTGTACCCCCTACTTATAGAATCTGTTTAAAAGCCATTAAAAGTTTATCATTTTGCTCTGGTGTTCCAACATTAAACCTCAATGTATTATCCAGATTTTCTCCATTAAGCCTGCGCGTAAGTATTCCTCGATCTAATAGCTGTTCATAGACATAATCCCTAGATTTTTTCAATTTACAAAGTAAAAAATTAGTTGAGCTTGGATAAACTGTGATACCATCAAGCTTTTTCAATTCATTCACTAGTTTATCCCTCGATTCTATTAATCCAACAGTTGTTTTTTTCACCCATTCGATATTTTTTAGTATCTCTGTGGCGGCAATCTGTGAATATGTATTAACATTATATGGCAATTTAACTTTGTAAAACTGTTCTATGACATCCTCATGACCCAATGCATAACCCACTCTCAATCCGGCAATGCAAAATGCTTTAGAAAACGTACGGACAATGACAATATTTGGGTAATCACTCAAGCGGTCGCTAAAAGTTTTGCCGCCAAACTCAAAATACGCTTCATCTATCACAATTATTCCATTAAAGCTATCTATCAAGTCAAACATCTTTTGTTCATCAAAATAGTCGCCAGTCGGGTTATTCGGATAACATAGAAACATCAATTGAGGTATATCACTTCTAAAGTATCTTTTAATACCTGCCACATCTAAATCCCATGAAAAATTGCCATTGGCCTCTTCCAATAACAATGGAACCTTAATGACATTTGCACCTGATATCCTGGCAAAAGTTTCATAACTTCCAAAACTGGGCACTGGTATTATTACATCTCGCCCTGGGCCTGCAAAAGCAAATATTAAATCACTTATTATTTCATCGCCGCCACTTCCAACAAATATTTGTTCTGGCTTAAGACCAGTATATATCGATAACTGCCCCCGCAATTCATCACAACTGGCATCACAATAGAAATTAAGTTTCTCATTCTTTATCCTTTTTTCGATTCGCTGTTTGACTTCATTGGGAATTTCATATGGATTCTCATTTGCATCCAGTTTTATTTCACACACTGCTTTTGATGGCTTGTAAGGTGTTAAATTTAAGACATCTTGCCTCATGTATTTATCCGGAAATTTAATTTTAAACTCCTCCTTCTTTCAAAAAAGTTTTATTAAATGACTTTATTAAGTTTTTCCATCAATTTGTGAATCTCTTCAGATTTTAACCGAAAACTCACCTGGTTTGCAATAAGCCTTGCACTTATTGGGCATATTTCTTCATAAATTTTAAGTTTATTCTCTTTAAGAGTTTTACCTGTTGCTACAATATCAACTATAGCATCAGAAAGCCCCAATAAAGGGCCAAGCTCAATAGAACCGTTTAACTTGATTATTTCTACAGGATGAGCTTTTTTTAAAAAAAATGTTTCAGCTACATTTGGATATTTTGTGGCAACTTTATAGATAGGATCTGACTCACAATGGCTCTCCTTTACAGCAACAATCATACGGCATTTTGATATTTTTAAATCCATGAGCTCAAATACGTCCTTCTTATCCTCCAATAGCACATCCTTGCCTGCAATACCTAAATCGGCAACACCATGTTCAACATATGTGGGAACATCAGAGGGCTTAGATAGTATCAATCTCATGCCATAATCCTCATAATCAAAAAATAACTTACGCGAATCCTTATCAATATCACTAAAATCCATATTCAACCTATTAAAAATCTCTAGCGTATCTTTTAGTATTCTTCCCTTAGAAAGGGCAATGCTCAAAAGTCCCATTCATATCTCCCTTTTCTTCATTTTTCTAGGAGTTTACCGTTACAAAAAATACATATATTACATTTTTTATCTCTTGATTTTATTTTATCTAAAAACTCTCTTTTGAATGGTGTTAACTTGACAATCTTATCCTGGTTTTTCAGCTCTTCAGCTTTTTTAAAAGCTTGAATAAAGCTTTGTTTATCATATAAAACATAACATGGCTCATAAGAATCAACAATACTTCTTTCCAATAGGGAAAGTAACGCTTCCTCCACTAAAGCAAAACCCGTTGCTGGTCTGCTACCATCAAATTTATTCAAAAGATTATCATATCTGCCACCACTGCCTAAAGGAAACCCGGCTTTTGGTGAATATATTTCAAAATTTATGCCAGTATAATAATCTTGACTTTTTATGAGCCCGGGGTCAAAAGTAAGTGTAACATTGCTACAAGCTTTAATCATTTCAGCAAGTTCTATGATTTGTGTTAAAGAGCCCTTAGCCTTGTCATTTAGGGGAAATTTCATTAATTCATGGAGCATTTGTATGCCGCCATAAAATTTATTCAGTGATAGCAAGATCTCTTTTATTTTATTTTTGCTTGTATCAATTCCCTTTAAAAGCTCTTCCAATAAAACAAAGTTCTTTTCCCATATAGTTTGAATAACTTTTTGCCTAATATCCAAATTCAGTTCCAGATCATCAAGTAACCCCTCTAAAAACCTTATATGACCAATGTTTATTATAAAATCATCGATACCAACCTTTTTTAACAAGTTTGATGCTAGAAGTATAGCCTCAACATCTCCTTCTATTCCATCTATACCGATGAGCTCTGCTCCAACCTGAAAGAATTCCTGATCATGACCCATACGGGGTTCCTGAAACCTAAACACATTTGAAATATAACA
>DUTQ01000225.1 GCA_012841995.1 Thermoanaerobacterales bacterium
CCATGGTTTTCTAAATCGCTTTTTGTAAAACCAAAAACTATAAATTGGCCATTTGAAAAATGCTCTGCCACTTCAATTATGGTTTTTTTAAGAAAAGGCTTATAATCATTGGTCTCAACAAATTCCTTAGCATGTGCCCTTATATCTTCCATTATCACATCGGCAAAATACCTCCTCTTTTTTAACAGCTCAAGGTATTGCGCAGTTCGGGCTCTTGATACCATTTGCTGTCTCTTGATTTTTGCATCCTTTTCGGCTTTAAAAACAGATTCTTTTATATTCTTTTCATATTGCCCGATAATCTTTTGTCTTTCTGCTTCATAGTGTTCTATTATTTTGCTGCGCCTTTCCTGATACCTGTTTTCGATCCTTTCCACAAGGACTTTAGTAAACACAGATATTTTATCATTTATAGTGGTAGACACTAATCTTCACCTCAAATCTTAAGCCCTATGGTTTGCCTTATATATCTTGTTAAATAATCGGGCGGCCGTCTGCTGCCATGCCTATCCGGAACTTCAATTATTATTGGAAGATTGTTTTCAAGTTTTAAACGGTTAATCTCATCCTTTATTTTTTCCGCTAATTTTTCCGTAATCAATAACAATCCGATATCTTTTGCTGCTTGGAGTTTTTTCATTTGCCTTAAGGCATCATCTTTATCGTTAACAAGTATGCCTTCTATCCCAGCGAGTCTAAATCCAACAAGTGTATCGGTATTATCACTCAAAAGAAATACCTTCATATGACATTTCCCCTATAGGCTTCCTAATATCATGATAGAAACTATAAGGCCGTATATGGCTATACCTTCAGCAAGGCCAACAAAAATCAGGGTTTTGCCCAAGATGCCCGGATCCTCTGAAACTGCCCCTAGTGCAGATGAGCCTACTGCGCCTACAGCGTAACCAGCACCGATTGTAGCAAGGCCTGTTGATAGAGCTGCTGCAAGAAAGCCCAGCCCTGATGAGGAGTTTTGCCCTGTAGCTGCCCGGGCTTTTTCAGGCACCATTAAGAAAAGGAAAGCAGCTATCAAGATTGCAAAAGTTGTGATGCTAAACTTCATGTATTTGGTAATCTTACCACACTTTTTTCCATCTTTAACTTTATACATATAATAGCCCGTTGCCACGGTCAATAAAGATATAGCCGCCGCAATATACAATATTAAATACATTTGCAAGACCTCCATTAATTAATGATATTTTAAGGAATTTTAAAGACTCGATACCCTGTTGATTTTTAATCTAGCCGGTGCATACTCTATGCCATCGTCTCTATAATACTTGGCAAACAGTTCATAGTATTCTAGTCTTAAAGCCTGAATAAAGACTATAAGCCCTTCTAAACCTATTATCACTACATTGCCTAATACAAGCATGGATACATTGCCAACAGCACTGCCCATCATTTTTCCCATTGTTGCAAATGCAATATATAGCCCGACATGGTTTAATGCAAATGCCCCAACCCTTATAAAAGATATGGTATTTGATAACATGGATAAAAGTGTTTCAATTATTCCAAAGCCTTCCTCGATATAATAGTCTGTAGGTGAACCCTCATAAAGGCTATCTGCCTTTTGAAGTTTTTTCGCCAGAGGCTGTTTGAAAACCATCAAAGCCAAAGCCCCTGCCATGACATATATTAAGACCGGTGATATGCCGCTTTTTGCAAGAAAAGCTTGCGAGACAGCATATATTAACAAAACATAAAATATAAGCCCTGATATACCATTTCTACCAAATATCCCTTCTTCTATATTTCCCTCGATTCTAGAGTTTAATATGTTATATAGATAACCTACCAAAGTAAGCCCAATGCCCAATATTATGGCAGCTATCAGCATCTGGTTTATATTTTCCATAGGCCTTACCAAGATGGCAGGTATTATTTCTTCAGACCCAAATATACTGCCATAAAACAGGCCAAACAAAACAGAACTAAAACCTATACTTGAAAGCACACCACCAAGACTGGTTCTCTTAAACATCTTTTTCAGAATAATCCCAGCTGATAAAAGCACCAGGCCTTGCCCTACATCGCCAAACATCATTCCAAAGAGCAGCATATAGGTCAGCCCAAAAAAAACAGTGGGATCTTTTTCATAATATGATGGCATGCCGTACATTTTTACTAATGCCTCAAATGGGGCAAAAATCCGTGGGTTAATGAGTTTGGTAGGCGGCATAAAGCTCTGGCTGTTTTTTTCCACATCATCTGTTAATATAATTATTTCCTCGTGTTTAAAACTGGTTTCCAATAAATTTTTTAAATCCAATAGGGCACTTTGGGGAACAAATCCGAACATGAAAAACAGCTTTTCGCCTTCTGCTAAATATGCCTTAACACCCTCCACCTTCTTCTCAAGCATAAGCCTAGAATAAGCCTTCTCAACTGTTGCTCCATAAAATTCCCTGTATTCTCTTATGGATTGCTTCAACTTATTTATACAGTTATAGTCCTCTTCAATGCTTTGATTAAGTTTTTCAATGATTACCTCGGCTTTTCCATTATAATCATCAGGCAGAGGAAGTACAGTGTAATTTAATGAGCTGAAAATCTTCTCCACCGTTTCTTCAAGACCTACAGGCGTTACTGAAGCAACAATTACCTTTTTACCTTCTTCACATATTTTTAATACAACAGCCGGGATGTTCTCATAGTTTTTCTTCAGCTTTAGATAATTATTTCTTGAAAGCTTTAAAAGCCTAAATCTTAAATACTTCATAGAAGATAACTGCCCTATATCTAAATCTCGCAGTTTTAAATACTCAAGATTGGTTATATACTCTCTTTTTTGATGGATTAAATCCTTTTTTTCTTGAATTGTTTCTGCAACTACTTTGACTTTTTCATAAATCGCTCTAATATCATCTATAAAACTACTGTATTCATAGTCCTGTCTTATGTGGGCCATATCAAGTTTGGCACTCATATCAAAAAGAGCAAATAGAGTTTTTATAATTTGTTCATCACTTGAAAAATCCTGTTTTGAAGAATATGTTTTTAAGTAGG
>DUTQ01000226.1 GCA_012841995.1 Thermoanaerobacterales bacterium
GCGCTCCTTCTCTAGTTGAGGAAGTCGGTATTCAAAATATGTTAAACTATGTTCCAAATGAGGTTGGAGAAAAAGAGATACTCGAATATGTCAACAAAGTCAGCAATGATGTGAAATATTTACCTGATAATGAGTTAAGTCAAGAAATGGATAGAGGAATTGCAAAGGTCGCTGTAAAGCTTGCAGTCCAAAGACATGTAGGCCGTATTGAAACAGTATATGGACCCTTTGGTGCAAGTCACGTTCAATATGGTAAAGATTTGACAGAGCTTGATTTGATGATAGGCACCGGCGGAATACTGACCAACTGTGACAATCCCAGTGAAATATTAAAATACGGAACATATGATTTGAAATACCCAGAAGTGTTAGCCCCAAAAGAACCCGAATTTTTGTTGGATAAAGATTACATTTTATCATCTATAGGATTGCTTACTGAAATCGTACCAGATAAAGCTTTCACTTTGGCAAAAAAACATTTAAAAAAGATTTGATTTCTAGGAGGTAAATCATGGAAATTAAAAACAAGAAGTGGACACTAGAGAAATTTTATAATATGAGGGAAGAGGTATTAAATCAATGGCCTACAGGTATGGAAGTTGATTTCAATGAAGCCGTTAAATACCATCATGATCTTCCAACAAACCAAGTAATGACCCATAAATTAAAAGAAGCTAAAGACAAAGGTATTACTTTGATTCAGCCCAGAGCCGGTGTGGCTTTGCGTAGTGAACATATACAATTATTAAAATTTTTAAGGCAACACGGAAAAGCTGATGTGCTGCCCACAACTATAGATAGTTATACCAGGCAAAACAAATACAGAGAGGCTGAAAACGGAATTGAGGAAAGTCGAAAAGTAGGCCGATCACTTTTAAATGGTTTTCCAGCAGTAAATTATGGAGTCCAAAAATGCAGAGAAGTTGTTGAAGAATTAGATTGCCCCCTTCAGGTAAGACACGGTACCCCTGATGCAAGGCTGCTGGCTGAGATTACTATAGCAGGAGGTTTTACCGACTTTGAGGGTGGCGGAATATCATATAATGTCCCCTATGCTAAAAAGGTCTCTATTGAGCAGACGATTTATAATTGGCAATATGTAGATAGACTGGTAGGCCTCTATGAAGATCACGGGGTTTCTATAAATCGAGAACCCTTCGGCCCTTTAACCGGAACACTGGTACCACCTTGTATATCCCACAGCATAGGCATCATTGAAGCCCTCCTGGCTGCTGAGCAAGGTGTGCACAATATCAGCCTTGGATATGGACAATGCGGAAATCTCATTCAGGATGTAGCAGCAATACAGACTCTAGAAGAATTAGCCAAAGAGTACTTAGCCAATTATGATGTTATGCTGACAACTGTTTTTCATCAGTGGATGGGCGGATTTCCTCAAGATGAAGCTCAAGCTTTTGGTGTCATATCTTGGGGTGCTGCTAGTGCTGTTCTTGGCAAAGCCGTAAAAGTAATCGTCAAAACTCCTCACGAAGCCCTAGGGGTACCAACAAAAGAAGCCAATGCACAAGGATTGCGAACAACAAAACAAATAATTAACATGCTAAAAGATCAGAAGGTGCCTTTATCTGATGAGCTGGAAATGGAAAAGGATATTATCAAAAAAGAAACGAAACTCATTTTAAACAAGGTATATGAATTGGGCGAAGGTGATTGGGCAAAAGGTGCTGTTATAGGTTTTAAGAGTGGTATATTGGATGTTCCCTTTGCACCCAGTCAGTTTAATGTAGGTAAAATTTTACCAGCTCGTGACAACAACGGAGCTGTCCGCTTTCTCAACTTCGGCTTGCTGCCTTTTGATCAAGAGATCAAACAATTTCACCAAGAAAAATTAACCCAAAGGGCAAAAGCGGAAAACAGACCAGTGAGTTTCCAAATGGTCGTAGATGACATATATGCTATTAGTCAAGGCATGTTGGTAGGAAGGCCAAATTCAATTTGATGTAAATTGCTGTGAAAGGACGGAAAATAAAATGAGTAAAATCGCTAAAATTATTGCATCACCAGGCCTGACAGGATTTTATTTTGACGATCAGGCTGCAATTAAAAGCAGTGCAGTAGAAGATGGATTTGTATATAAAGGGCTGCCAAAAACTACAAACTTTAAATCAGTCAGGCAAGCCGGAGAATCAATCTCTGTTATGATAATAAATGATGATGGTCAAGTGGCCTACGGAGATTGTGCTGCTGTACAGTACTCAGGAGCAGGTAACCGCGATCCCTTGTTCTTGGCCAAAGATTTTATCCCTATAATTGAAAATGAAATAGCACCTCTGCTTGTGGGGCAAGAACTTGACAGCTTTAGAAGACTAGCTGAAAAAATTGACACATACAAGATAAATGGTAAACTGCTTCACACTGCCCTGCGCTATGGTATTACTCAGGCTATACTTGATGCAGTAGCCAAATCAAAAAAAGTAACTCGCACTGAAGTTGTAGCACAAGAATATAAGCTCACCATAAGTCCCGAACCTGTTCCCATCTTTGCTCAAAGTGGTGACGACCGCTACACAAATGCAGACAAGATGATAATAAAACAAGTTGATGTTTTGCCACATGCATTGATTAACAATGTAACAAAACTGGGTGCACACGGCGAAAAATTACTGGATTATGTAAAATGGTTAAATGCCAGAATTAAGGAAATCAGTCATGTTGATTATAAACCAATATTCCATATCGATGTCTATGGCACAATAGGAGAGGCATTTAAAGGTGATATTGCCGCTATGGCCGAATATTTTGCAAAACTTGAGCAGGCAGCGACCCCATTTAAGCTCAGAATCGAGGGCCCTATCGATGCAGGCAGTAAAAATGAACAGATAAAGCAAATGAAACTTCTTAGAGAAGAGCTTCAAAAACAAAATATTGGTGTAGAAATTGTTGCTGATGAATGGTGCAATACCCTTGAAGATATAAAGGAATTTACAGATGAACGGGCTGCAGATATGATACAAATAAAAACACCGGACTTGGGCGGTATAAATAATACTATTGAAGCTGTTTTGTACTGTAAACAAAACGGCATAGGTGCATATCAGGGCGGCACCTGCAATGAAACTGAACGTTCAGCCCAGATATGTGTAGATATAGCCCTTGCCACAAGGCCATGCCAAATATTGGCAAAGCCTGGAATGGGTGTAGATGAAGGCGTAATGATAGTGTATAATGAAATGAATAGAGTCTTGGCTCTTTTAAAATCTAAAGACAATTAAAAATACTAAATGGGGGTTTATAGATTGCAAGAAATAAAAGTTCTTTCACCAACTGCCATATTAGGCTATGGATTTCCTGTAGAATCTTTTCAGAACGGTCTTGCACAACATCCGGACTTCATAGCTGTAGATGCGGGTTCCACTGATCCAGGGCCTTATTATCTTGGAGCAGGTGTATCCTTTACTGACCGTGAAGCTGTAAAACGGGATTTGAAATTAATTCTTAAAGCCGGCAAAGAGCTCGGCATACCTGTTTTAATAGGTTCAGCCGGAGGTTCAGGCGCAAATGAGCATCTGGCCTGGAATGAAGAAATAGTCAAAGAAATAGCTCAAGAAGAAAATCTCAACATTAAAACAGCAATAATAACAGCCGAAATTCCCAAAACAGAAATCTTAAAAAAATATGAAGAAGGGAAAATCAAACCACTCCCTCCGGCAGGGGAAATTCTACGCGAAGATATAGAAAACACCTCTCGAATAGTTGCTCAAATGGGTATAGAACCAATAATTGATGCTTTAAATAATGATGTGGATTTGGTTTTAGCCGGGCGTGCCTTTGACCCTACAGTTTTTGCAGCACCTTGTATTAAAGCCGGTTTCCCTCAAGGTCTTGCTTTGCACATGGGTAAAATACTGGAATGTGCCAGTATTGCCGCAACTCCAGGTAGCGGCAGTGACTGTATGCTTGGTACATTAAGACATGATTGCTTTATTTTAGAAGCGCTAAATCCAAATAGGCGGTGCACTGTCACATCCATAGCAGCTCATACCCTTTATGAAAAAAACAACCCTTATAAACTGCACGGCCCCGGAGGAATAATAGACCTTGAACAGACACAATTTACTCAGCTGGATGATAGACGGGTAAAGGTCACCGGAAGCCAATTCATACCTTCACCAGAGTATACGATAAAGCTGGAAGGCGCTAAAAAGACCGGCTATCGCACAATTTCCATAGCCGGAACGCGAGATCCTATAATGATAGCCCAAATCGACGAAATTATAAGCGAAATTAAAAACATGGTAAGGCACAATTTTTCTCACATTAAAAATGATGAATATCAAATATTATTTTCAATTTATGGTAAAAACGGGGTTATGGGCAAATTAGAGCCTAAAAAAGATATAATTCCTCATGAATTGGGAGTAATAATTGAAGTGGTAGCTAAAACCCAAGAAATGGCGAATACTATTTGCAGCTTTACTCGCTCTAGCATGCTTCATTATGGATATCCCGGCAGAATAGCCACTGCAGGCAACTTGGCTTTTCGGTATTCACCATCAGACATACCCGCTGGAGAAGTTTACGAATTTAGCATTTATCATCTGCTCACAGTAAACGACCCGAAAGAATACTTTCCTATTACAATAAAAACTATAAAAGGAAGTGAATAGCATGGGTGTTCCCCTAACAGAACTGGCTGAAGTTATCAGAAGCAAAAATTCAGGTCCATATGAGCTTACCATGGATATTATCTTTAAAGACTTTGATTCATATGAAAAAGTAAAACAACAAAAAGTCATAAACAAAGAATTAATCAGTCGTCTATACCAAATTCCACAAGAAGACATCCTTTCAATTATAAACTTTGACCCAGCTAAGGCCATAAAAATCACCATAAAAAGGCCATTAGTAGCTGGTGCAGTAGGAGAAAGTGATGTTTACGGAGCTCAACAGCACGCACCATTACTAAGTATCGAAATTTAATCTGGCTTGCTAAAACACCTCACAAGTATCTTTACCTGTGAGGTGTTTTTGTGTTTATGTGCCGCACTCGTCTGTTTTCTCATCCGTTTTCGACAAAATTCGGGCGGTGCTAAAATATAGTCTGTAAAAACCACGCTACAAGACCTGCTACAATAGGAAGAAAAATACTACTTACTATATGAATTAAAGTAAATCGTGTACCCATAACAGCTATTTCAAAAGGAATCCTTCCAATAGACCAGATGCCCCAAGCACAAACCATTGCCACTCCCGTAGGAATACTAGCCCCCATGCGTAGGATCCCAGCAAAAAGTGGCAATGCAGCATAAGGTGAACCTGGAGTAAGTCCTCCTATTAAAGTCCCAAGTAATATTCCAACGAAACCAGATTTACCACCTAAATATGAAGAAATAATCTCTTTAGAAATAAGTGCCTGTGCAAAAGAAGCAACTAACATCGAAGAAATGATTAAAATAGCATATTTTAGGAAAAGACCAACTCCCGACTTACAAGATGAGACTGCCAATGATGGATCTTTAAACCATAAAACGATAAATAAAACAATTGCAACAATTAAAAAACCTAATGTAGTTGAATCAAAAATTTTATTCATCAAAATAAGACACCTCCTTCTTAACATTTTTATTTTAGACATATTTGATATAAAACTCATTGCTTGAGCGATTAATTAAAAGAGCTAATTCATATTCGATACAATTCGAGCGGTGACAGGAACCATTTACAAGGATAGTCATCTTCATAATACTCTATAATCTCTCCATTTGAAAGACAATTTAATATCTTTAATCTTTATTCTTCTTTATTGTATTCTGGTTAAATATGGCTACTCTACTGTATCTTATCTTTTTTCACAGATAAACTTTATGAGCTTGATAATATGTCGGCTGATGAAAAGAAAACTCTTGTCATCTTTTTGGAAGGTTTAGCGGCTAGAAGAAAATTAAAATAAAAAGACACCTCACAAGTATCTCTACCTGTGAGGTGTCTGTGTTTTTAGCTTTAAGTTTGCTTGTTGTCGTGTTCATCCGCTTTCGACAAAATTCGGGCGGTGCCTGGCACCTTTGCGAAGGCACCTTCCTTTGCGACTCGACTAGTTCCTTGGCACCAAACAAGCTTATGCAAATCCAATCAGGACGGATATTGCCAATGCTGCAAAGGCCATTAATGTCCAGATCAAGAATAGAGGTATTTGGAACTTTAGCCATTTATCAAAAGGTACCTTTGCGATTGCAATGGAGGATATAAGGATAGCATGAGTAGGTATAATGGTGTTACCAAAACCATCTGCAAGACAGTATGCCAGCACAGATACCTGCCTAGTAAGCCCTACAACATCTGCAAAGGGAGCCATTAAAGGCATTACAATTGCTGCTTTTCCAGAAGCGGAAGGAATGAAAAAGTTAAATACTAAGTTAACAA
>DUTQ01000227.1 GCA_012841995.1 Thermoanaerobacterales bacterium
CGCTTCAAGGCCTCAAAAAACTTGAGGAAGAACTAGATTACCTAAAAACAGTTAAACGGCGGGAAATTGCTCAAAGGATTAAACAAGCAATAGACTTTGGCGACATCAGTGAAAACTCTGAATACGATGAAGCCAAAAATGAGCAGGCATTTGTTGAGGGGAAGATTGCCATTCTTGAGGAAAAGCTTAGAAATGTAAAATTAATTGATGAACATGACATTTCTACAGATGTTGTGAGCATAGGTTCCCGCATAAAAGTTAAAGATCTAGATACAGAAGATATTTTCGAATATACTATAGTTGGGTCAGCTGAAGCCAACCCTATAGAACTAAAGATTTCTAATGAATCCCCTGTAGGAAGCGCTTTATTGGGAGAGAAAAGGGGGTCTATTGTTGAAGTAAGTGTACCTGCAGGCGTTATAAGGTACGAAATTCTTGATATAATGAAATAAAAAGTGGAGGTTTGTTTAATGCCGAATATGGAAGAAGATTTAAACGAAATAATGAAGGTGCGGTTACAAAAGCTTAAAGAGTTGGAAGAAAGCGGAGTTAAGCCTTATGGGCAAAAATTCGATGTCACACATTATTCCTTGCCAATAAAAGAAAGCTTTAATCAATTGGAGGGGAAAACGGTTAAAGCAGCCGGCAGGATCATGGCTATTAGGGGCCATGGGAAAGCGGCTTTTTTTGATATTCAAGACCAGCACGGAGAAATTCAGGTATATATAAAAAAGGATAATGTAGAGCAAAAAACATTTGAACTATTCAAAAAGATGGATATCGGTGACATAGTAGGAGTAGAAGGGACTGTTTTTAAGACACATAAAGGTGAAATTTCTATCAACATGAGCGATATGAGGCTTTTGGCCAAGTCTCTCAGACCACTACCGGAAAAATGGCATGGCCTAAAGGATGTAGATATAAGATATAGGCAGCGCTATATCGATTTAATAGTTAACCCAGATGTTAGGGAAACCTTTATAACTAGAAGTAAGATAATAAAAGCTATGAGGAATTTCCTTGACGAGAGAGGGTTCCTTGAAGTGGAAACTCCGGTACTTACGCCTTTGGCTACAGGGGCTGCCGCAAGACCTTTTGTTACACATCACAATGCTTTAGATATGGATCTTTATCTTAGGATTGCTACAGAGCTTTATTTGAAGAGACTGATAGTAGGTGGTTTTGAAAGAGTTTATGAAATAGGGAAGGATTTCAGGAATGAGGGGATCTCAATAAAACACAATCCTGAATTTACTATGATGGAGCTGTATCAAGCCAATGCAGACTACCACGATATGATGGAAATCACTGAAAACATGGTTGCGTATATTGCCAAAGAGGTACTAGGTACTACAAAGATTACATATCAAGGTGAGGAAATAGACCTAACACCACCTTGGGCAAGGATGACCATGACAGAAGCAGTTAAAAAATATACTGGAGTTGACTTTGATAAAATCAGCACAGACAGTGAAGCACGAGAGGTGGCAAAAGAGTTAAAGATAGATGAATTAAGGGAAGATGATACAAAAGGAAAGGTTCTAAACCTCATTTTTGAGGAAAAAGTTGAGGATAAATTGGTCCAACCTACCTTTATAATGGACTATCCTATTGAGATATCCCCATTGGCCAAGAAAAAAGACGATGATCCTAATTTTACTTATAGATTTGAAGCTTTTGCTGTTCGAAGGGAAATGGCTAATGCATTTTCCGAATTAAATGATCCCATAGATCAAAAGGAAAGATTTTTGCAGCAGGTGAAAGAAAGAGAAGCCGGTGATGATGAAGCTCACGTGTATGATGAGGATTATGTAACTGCTTTAGAATATGGAATGCCACCTACTGGGGGGCTTGGTATAGGCATAGATAGGCTTGTAATGTTACTGACTGATTCATACTCGATTAGGGATGTTATATTGTTCCCAACCATGTGCCCCAACGAATCATAAGGGTAAATGTCTAGTTACAATAAAACACTAATCAAAAAAACACTAATCAAAATATAAAACTGTGATATCAGGAGCAACCGCTAAAAATATGGCGAAAATTCGAGAATATAACCAAAGAATAGCTAAAATTAGACAAATTGAAGTTTGAAAAATACATGCGACATGTGATACTATATCAAAGCGGTCGCAAGACGCCGGCAAATGCACGGCAGCCGCGTTAAAGGTCAACATCATAAAAGATTTCAAAAAGAAATTTGAAAAAGGTGTTGACAAAGATAAAAAAACGTGGTAACATATATAATTGTGACGCAAGCACCTAGAAAACTAAATCAGTGTTATGCCTGAAGAGTTTCAAGAAAGCTTAAGGAACTATAAGAGTTTCTTAAACATCAAGCCAGCAGAATAAAGCTAATTTAGCTTTAAGATATTAATATGAGAGTTTGATCCTGGCTCAGGACGAACGCTGGCGGCGTGCCTAACACATGCAAGTCGAGC